>JBLRXF010000057.1:0-11764 GCA_047920875.1 Haliea sp.
GCCGCGCCCTTGTAGCCGCGCTCTTCCTTGTCGACCTGGACAATGATTTCGGTGCCTTCCTTGACCACTTCCTTGATCTTCAGGCGACCTTCAACATTGCCGGGATCCTTGTAGAAGTACTCCCGGGCGATTTCCTTCAGGGGCAGGAAGCCGTGGCGCTCCGCACCGAAATCGACAAAGGCCGCCTCGAGGCTGGGTTCAACCCGGGTGATCTTGCCCTTGTAGATGTTGGATTTCTTCTGTAGGCGGGTGCGGTTCTCGATGTCCAGATCGTACAGACGCTGGCCGTCAACGAGGGCAACGCGCAGCTCTTCGGGCTGGGTTGCGTTGATAAGCATTTTTTTCATGAGTGCCATTTACCTGGTGCGCACAGGCCTGGCGGGGCGGGGAATCAGCCATACAGCCGACAGTGTTGCTGCCGGACATAACCGAGCATCGGAGCGCTCAGTACGCACAGGTGATCTGTATTGCGGCCGTGCTCCGCTAGGGGCACCGCCAGGTAACGCCGAAAAAAGCGCCCGCGCTGGCGCGGGTCTGGCCTTTTTGTTAGGGTCGCATCACCTGACGAGTACGACCGCGTTGCCTGAAGCTAGAACTGATTCTGTGACCCGGCATAGCTGCTGCGCGGTTCATAATGTATCGTCGCGGGATTGCCTGTAAGCCCCGGGGGCAGTGCCCGGCAGGGTGGCGCGCGCCGACATCCTTTGTGTGCCTGCACACGCAAGTGCGAGTATCATCCCCCCGATGGAGCCTTGCGATTATGTCGGCAGGCCCTGCTGTCACCGGAATGGTTGCGTCGTGCGTCGGCGGCTAAAACAGCACTCCGATCACGGCTACACGGGCCGGAGTATATCCTGAAACGGTAAGTGCTTCAATTATCAAGTGATTTCCAGAAACCATGAGTGATTCCAGCTCCAAACAGGTGGCAAACAGTGTCCGTCAGCTGCTGATCGACCCCGACAGCGCCGGCCAGCGCCTGGACAATTACCTGCTCAAGGTGCTCAAGGGGGTGCCCAAGACCCGTATCTATCGGGGCTTGCGCAAGGGTGAGTTTCGCATCAATAAGGGTCGAGTGAAGGCGGATTACCGCCTGGTCGAGGGCGACGTGCTGCGAGTGCCGCCCCTGCATCAGCCTGAGCCCGGTGCGGTACCTGTGATTCCGGGGTTCTGGGCGGGGGAGATACAGGCCCGCATTGTCTATGAGGACGCCGGCCTTCTGGTGGTCAACAAGCCATCCGGGCTGGCGGTACACGGCGGCAGCGGACTGAATTTTGGCCTGATCGAATGCCTGCGTCAGCTGCGTCCCCAGGACCGTTACCTGGAGCTCGTGCATCGCCTCGATCGCGATACCTCCGGTCTGATCCTGGTCGCACGCAAGCCTGCTACCTTGCGCGAGCTGCACCGGCAGCTGCGCGGCGAGGGCGTCGACAAGCGCTATCTCGCCCTGGTTGCCGGACGCTGGCCCAAAGAGCGGCGCATCGTGGAGGCGCCGCTGCAGAAGAACATCGTTCAGTCCGGCGAGCGTATGGTCAAGGTGGCGAAAGAGGGCAAGGCCTCGGTCACCGGTTTTGTCGTACTGGAGCAGTTTCCCGAGGCGACGCTGGTGGAAGCGCGGCCGCATACCGGCCGGACGCACCAGATCCGGGTCCACGCCCAGTTCGCGGGTCATCCGATTCTCGGCGACGACAAATACATGGATGACGCCGCTGCGGCTTTGGCTCGCAGGCTCGGCGTCAGGCGGCTGTTCCTGCATGCGAGTTCGCTGGCTTTTTCACTGCCGGAACAGCCTCGCCTGCAGCTGCGGGCGCCGCTGGAACCAGAGCTAGAAATAATATTAAGAAATATGCGTAACATGCAGCTATGATTGTTATATTTGATTGGGATGGTACCCTCTGCGACTCGGTAGAGCAGATTGTTGCCGCCATGCAGGCGGCGGCGAACGAATGCCAGCTGCCGATTCCTGAGGCGGCGGCTGTGCGCCACATTATTGGCCTCAGCCTGCCCAGCGCCATGCCGATTCTGTTCCCCGGTCAGCCGGCGTCAGTGTGGGATCGGATGCGTGACGCCTATTCCCGCTGCTATGTTGCCCTGGAGCAGGGGCCTGCGCGCCTCCACGAGGGTGCTCTTGAGACCCTGGAGCGACTGCGCGCTGCCGGTTTTGAGCTGGCGGTGGCAACAGGCAAAAGCCGGCGCGGTCTGGACCGGGTGCTGGGTGGTCTGGGTCTGGATAACTATTTTGAGAGTACCCGCTGCGCCGATGAGACCCGTTCCAAGCCGGATCCAATGATGCTGCAGCAGATTCTGGCGGAGCGGGGCAAGACCTCGGAGCTGGCGCTGATGGTAGGTGACTCGGAGTACGATCTGGCCATGGCCCGCAACATCAACATGGCGTCCGTGGGGGTCAGTTTCGGTGTCCATTCCCCGGCACAGTTGGCGCGGCATCAGCCGCGGGCGGTTATCGACCGCCTGCTGGATTTGTGTGAACTGCCGGAGCTGATTGCTCAGGCGAGCACCGGGTAGCCGGCCCGCTGCAGGAGGCTGGTCAGGGCTATTAATGGCAGGCCTTCCAGGCTGGTGGGGTCATCCCCGCTCATGCGCTGGAACAGGGCGATACCCAGGCCTTCCCATTTGAAACTGCCGGCGCAGTCGAACGGTTGCTCCCTGGCCAGATAATTGTCGATGGCAGCGCCGTCGAGGGCGCGGAATTGAACCGTGAACGGTTCTACTACAACCTCTTCGAAGCCACTGTTCTCGCAGCAGAGCGCGAGGCCGGTGAAAAACTGCACTGACTGGCCGGCGCTGGCCAGCAGCTGTTCTTTGGCTCTGGCATGGTTGCCGGGTTTGCCCAGCAGGCGCCCGCCCAACGCGGCCACCTGATCGCTGCCTATCACCAGGCTGGCTGAATTGTGAGCGGCAACCGAGCGAGCCTTTGCCGCTGCCAGACGCGCCGCCAGGGCCGCCGGTGCTTCATCGGGCCATGGCGATTCGTCCGTAGCGGGCGACAGGCAGCGGAAGGGCAGCTGCAGGCGCTGGAGCAGTCTCCGGCGATAGGGCGAAGTCGAGGCGAGTATCAGATCCATAGAGCGTTTTCCGTGGCTTCGGGTTGGCGTCCTGAACTGGTTGTATTCTAAAGAATTTTTTTGACAAAGGGGAAAACCGCCCCTATGATGCGCGCCTATGTTGACCGACCCCCTCCCCGGCACACTGGATGTCCGCAAGGCTGCCACGCGTGGCGCGATTGTCAGGGGCACGTTGAAACCGCTGGAATTGCCCCGTTTTCGGGATCTGCTGGCCGCAGACGAGGGCGTAGTTGAAGCGGTGCTGACGTTCTCCCGGGACGAGGAGGGCAGGTATCTGGCGCAGGCCGTGACGGACAGTACCGTGACCGTAACCTGCCAGCGGTGCCTGCAGCCCATGCCGGTGCAGTTGCATACAGACAGTACCCTGGCGGTGGTCTGGACGGACGAACAGGCGCGGCGATTGCCGGCCTGGCTGGAACCGGTGATTGTGGCTGAAGAGGAGTGTTCGCTGCGGGAACTGGTCGAGGATGAGCTGATACTGGCGCTGCCGCCCTTCAGCTACCACGAACAGGCGGATTGCAACACAGTTTTGGCGGACCTGACCGCGGAGCCCGAAGCAGACGAGCCCCCGAAAAAGTCCAACCCGTTTGACGTGCTGGCGCAGTTAAAGCCCGGCGATACCCATCAGGAGTAAGACATGGCTGTTCAACAGGACAAGAAATCACGTTCACGCCGCGGCATGCGCCGTTCTCACGATGCGCTGACTGGCCCGACCCTGAGTGTTGATCAGACCTCGGGTGAAACCCACCGCCGTCACCACGTGACTGCAGACGGTTTCTACCGTGGCAAGAAAGTCGTCAATACCGGCAACGACGAGTAAGGTCGTTCCCCACACCTGGGTGCGGCAGGCACTGGTAGTCGACGTGCCGACAGTGTATGCCAACGAAAACGGGAGCCCAGGCTCCCGTTTTGCGTTTCTGCACCCTCCCGCCATCTGTTACGGAGACTAGCCCCGTCATGACCGCCCGCCATACTGCTTTTGTTTTTCCGGGTCAGGGTTCGCAGAAAGTCGGCATGCTTGCCGCTGCGCACACCGAATATCAAGCTGTTCGCGATACCTTTGCCGAGGCCGGCGAGGCCCTGGGCTTCGACCTCTGGGCCCTGGTTCAGGCCGGGCCGCAGGAGGCGCTGAATCTTACCGCAACCACCCAGCCAGTCCTGTTGACCGCAAGTGTGGCACTGTGGCGTGCCTGGCATGAGCAAGGCGGCATTGTCCCGACCCTGCTCGCCGGGCACAGTCTCGGCGAGTTCTCTGCGCTGGTCTGTGCCGGATCGCTGGACTTCGCCGATGCCGTCTGTCTGGTGCGACAGCGCGGCGAATTCATGCAGACCGCGGTGCCGGTGGGCGAGGGTGCCATGGCAGCTATCATTGGTCTCGATGACGACAACATCAACAGGATCTGTGCCGATGTTGTCGGAGAAGGTGTCGGCGAAGTCGCCGCTGTTAACTTCAACTCCCCGGGCCAGGTGGTGATTGCGGGCCATACTGCTGCTGTAGAGCGCGCCAGTGCTGCCCTCAAGGAGGCCGGTGCCAAGCGCGCGCTGCCGCTGCCGGTCAGCGCGCCTTTCCATACGGTATTGATGCGACCCGCGGGCGAGAAGCTGGCGGAGGCCCTGTCGAGTCTGCGGATCGCTGCGCCTGCGATACCGGTGGTACACAATGTACACGCCCTGCCGGAAGCAGACCCCGAGCGTATCCGCAGTCTGTTGGTGGAGCAGATATACAGCCCGGTGCAATGGACCCGCTGTATCGAATATATAGCTGCCAGCGGTGTGCGCACTATGGTGGAATGTGGCCCCGGCAAGGTGCTGAGTGGACTGAACAAGCGCATCAATGGCGAGCTGGAAAGCTTTTCCCTAGAGGAGCCGGCAGGCCTGCAGGACGCCTTGACTGCGCTGGCAACAGACTGATATCCAATAACGACGCGAGGGGGAGCAGGAGCATGAGCAGTGAACAAAAAGTAGCCTTGGTAACGGGTGCCAGTCGAGGTATCGGCCGCGCCATCGCCGAGCAACTGGCGCGCGACGGCTTTATCGTTGTCGGCACGGCCACTACCGAACAGGGCGCAATGGCCATCGGCGACTATTTACGGGCTGCCGGTTGCTCTGGCCGCGGTATGTCGCTGGATGTCGCCGACCAGGTTGCCGTTGACGATGTGGTGAAGGGAATTACAGCCGAGTTTGGTGCGCCGCTGGTGTTGGTGAACAATGCCGGCATCACCCGCGACAATATCCTGATGCGAATGAAAGAGGAGGAGTGGCAGTCGGTGATTGACACCAACCTCACTGCCATTTACCGCGTCAGCAAGGCCTGCCTGCGTGGCATGACCAAGGCGCGCTGGGGGCGAATCGTCAACATCACGTCCGTAGTCGGTGCCATGGGCAATGCCGGTCAGAGCAACTACGCGGCCAGCAAGGCGGGAGCGGAGGGCTTTTCCCGTGCGCTTGCGCGCGAACTGGGCTCCCGCGCAGTGACCGTGAATTGCGTCGCGCCAGGCTTTATCGACACCGACATGACCCGCACTCTCAGCGCTGAGCAGCGCGAGCTGATGCTGGGGCAGATCCCCCTGGGGCGGCTGGGCGAGGCCGAAGAAATTGCTGCCCTGGTTGGCTTTTTGTGCAGTGAACTGGCAGGCTACATTACCGGCGAGACAATCCACATCAATGGCGGCATGAACATGGCCTGAAACCGGCGCCCCCGGCTCGCTTTCAGAGCGTGTTTCTGCGGCCCAAAAAAAAATATTACTCGGCGGAAAAACAGAGTAAAATGCCGCCTCGGGCCGGGTGACCAGGTTTCATTCAGAATTACATTTTCAGGAGTTACCAATACAATGAGCAGCATCGAAGAACGCGTTAAGAAGATTGTCGCAGAGCAGCTGGGCGTTAAAGAAGAAGAAGTACAGACGGAGGCCTCGTTCGTCGAAGATCTGGGCGCGGATTCTCTTGATACCGTTGAACTGGTAATGGCTCTCGAAGAAGAATTCGAGACCGAAATCCCTGACGAAGAAGCCGAAAAAATTACCACCGTGAAACTGGCGATCGACTATATCAAGGAAAACCTCGCCTGACTTGACGCTCGGTACACCGGAAAGCCGTTTCTATAGTTTCGTAGAGCGGCTTTTCTTTTTTTAGGCTTTTTGGTTCCTGATCCAACCGGGGGAGGGCGTGCGGTGATTGGCAGACGCGTTGTGGTCACGGGTCTCGGCATGGTCAGCCCTGTAGGGCTGAATGTCGCGGACACCTGGGAGAATATTCTTGCTGGCAAGAGCGGCGCTGCACCGATCGTCGAATTCGATGTAGAAGCTTACACCACCCGGTTTAGCGCCAGCGTTCGTGGTTTTGATACCACGCCGTATTTCAGCGACAAGGATGCCCGCAAGATGGACATCTTTGTGCAGTTCGGCATGGCGGCCGGCATTCAGGCCATGCTCGATTCCGGTCTGGAAATCACCGATGCCAACGCGGATCGGGTGGGCTGTGCCATAGGCTCGGGTATCGGCGGCATCGGTCAGATCGAGAAGAACGCAGAGATTGTGGCCACGCACGGCCCACGCAAGATTTCCCCCTTCTTTGTGCCAGGGTCGATCATCAACATGATCTCCGGCAACCTCTCGGTTCGCTTCAATCTGCGCGGGCCGAATCTCGCGGTAGTGACTGCCTGCACCTCGGGTACTCACAACATCGGTCTCGGCGCACGGCTCATCGCGCTGGGCGATGCCGATGCCATGCTTGTGGGCGGCGCCGAGATGGCGACTACCCCTGTGGGCTTGGGCGGCTTCACCGCTGCCCGCGCGCTTTCGACCCGCAATGACACACCTGCGGCCGCCTCCCGCCCCTGGGATCGCGATCGTGACGGATTTGTACTCGGTGACGGCGCGGGCGTCTTGATGATTGAGGATTACGAAACGGCCAAGGCTCGCGGTGCTCGTATCTACGCCGAGATCAGCGGTTTCGGCATGAGCGGCGACGCCTACCACATGACCTTGCCACCGGAAGACGGTCGCGGCGCTGCAGCTGCAATGCTCAATGCGATCAGGGATGCGGGCGTTCCCGTCGATCAGATTGACTACATCAATGCCCACGGTACCTCCACAGTTGCCGGCGATCTTGCCGAGAGCCGCGCCATAGAAACGGTATTGGGTGCGGCGGCCGAGTCGGTGGCAGTCAGCTCGACCAAGTCCATGATCGGGCACCTGCTGGGTGCTGCCGGTGCGGTGGAGGCCATCTTCACGATTCTTGCCCTGCGCGACCAGGTGGCGCCACCCACCATCAATCTTGACAACCCGGATGAGGGTTGCAATCTCAACTACGTACCCCACACCGCGCAGGAACGGCGGATACGGCATGCCCTGTCCAATTCATTCGGTTTTGGCGGCACCAACGGATCGTTGTTGTTCAGTCAGCCCGGCTGACGCCGAGCGGGTGGTGGGCGAAACCAATTCCTGGGTTGACGGGGTTCCTGCCGACGCAGTGCCACTCCCTGATCGTGGCTTTGCCTATGGTGACGGCCTGTTTGAAACTCTGCTCCTGCGGGGCAACAGGATCCTGCTGCTGGGCTACCATCTGGAGCGCTTGGAGACGGGTCTACAGCGTCTCCGCTTTCCCGATTGTCTGGGCACCGCAAGCGAACACCTGGCCCTAGCCGCCGCCACGCTGCCCCCTGGCGATACCTACAGGGTGCTGCGTCTCACCATTAGCCGCGGTGCCGGCCCCCGCGGCTACGCTCCTCCTGCCGAATGTCAGCCGCGGATTGTCGTCAGTATCTCGGCACTCGCCGCTGATCCCACCCAGCTGCCTGCGCCCGCGCGCCTCGGTGAGACCGCAGTGCGCTGGGGTCGGCAGCCTCTGCTGGCGGGTCTAAAGCACCTGAATCGTTTGGAGCAGGTGCTTGCCGCCGCCGACTGCGACGCCCAGGGCTGTGACGAAGTATTGATGCTGGATCAGTCGGGCGCGCCCCTGTCCGTTGCTGCCGGCAACCTGTTTTTGGTGGCCGGGCAGCGTCTGCTGACACCGGCGCTGACGGACGCGGGCATTGCCGGTACCCGCCGTCGCCTGATCCTTGAGCGGCTGGCTGCGCTCTGTGATCTGCAGGTAACAGAGTCGCGCCTGGAGCTTGCACAGCTGCTGGGGGCAGACGAGCTGTTTTACTGTAATGCGGTGCTTGGTCTGCGGCCTGTGGCGTCGTTCCGGGATCGTCGCTGGCTACACCATCCACTCAGTCGACGTCTGCATGCGGCCTACGTAGAGTGCCTGCTGGAATGAGCTGGCCCCGCATCGTACTGGCAGGGGCCCTTGTGCTGGTGGTGCTGGTGGCGCTGCTGCTACGCGAAGTGCTGCAGCGCTGGCAGGCGCCACTGAACCTTCCCGAAGACGGCATGGTTCTGATGGTGCAGCCTGGCGATAGCCTGCGCAGCGTTGCCAACCGGCTGCGAGATCAGGGGGTTTTGCCACACCCGGAGCTGCTGGTGGCCTGGGCACGGTATCACGGTCTGGACGCGCGCATTCGCCGTGGTGAATACCGGCTCGAGCCCGGTCTGGATGCCGCAGCGCTGCTGGACCTGCTGGTCAGGGGCCAGGTAATACAGTATCAGGTCACCCTGCCCGAGGGCATTGTCCTCAAGCGCGCCCTGGAAATCCTCGCCGCGGAGCCGGCACTGGAAACCGTGCTCTCCGGTGCGGACGACCCCCGTTTGCTGGAACTGGTCGCGCCCCACGAAGCTCCCGAGGGACTGTTCCTGCCCGAGTCCTACCGCTTTGAGCGCGGTGCCAGCGACCTTGATATTCTCAGCCGGGCCCATGGGTCACTGCTGCAGACCCTGGCTGAAGAATGGGCGCAGCGGGCTGTGGATCTCCCTTATGCGACGCCTTACGAAGCCCTGATCATGGCATCGATTATCGAGCGCGAAACCGGTGTGCCGGAGGAGCGGGACGAGATTGCTGGCGTCTTCGTGCGTCGTTTGCGCCTGGGGATGCGCCTGCAGACCGACCCCACGATTATTTATGGTCTCGGTGATGCCTATGAGGGCAGGTTGCGGCGCGCGCATTTGCGTGACGCGGACAACCTGTTCAACACCTACCGTCACGACGGGCTGCCCCCCACCCCGATAGCCCTGCCCGGCAGGGCTGCCATTTATGCCGCACTGCACCCGGCGGACGGCGATACCCTGTTTTTTGTTGCCCGCGGCGACGGCAGTCATGAATTCAATGCCACCCTTGAAGGTCATGAACGGGCTGTGCGTAAATACCAGTTGCAGCGGCGGGATGACTATCGCTCAACACCGGGGACGCAGTAGGGCATGAAGACAGGACGCGGCTTGTTTATTACCGTAGAAGGGGGGGAGGGCGCGGGCAAATCGACCAATATTGCCTGCATCGCCGACTATCTGCAGAGCCGCGGCGTGGAGTTGGTGGTCACCCGGGAGCCGGGTGGTACTCGCCTCGGCGAGGACATTCGCGGCGTGCTTTTGCGGCTGCGCGACGAGCCGGTAGCCCCGCTGGCCGAACTGTTGCTGCTGTTTGCCGCACGCGCCCAACACCTGCAGCAAGTGATTTTGCCGGCAATGGCTGCGGGCCAGTGGGTCATTTGCGATCGCTTTACCGATGCCAGCTACGCCTACCAGTGCGGCGGCAGGGGCCTGCCGGCGTCAGCGGTGAGAACCCTGGAAACCCTGGTGCAGGGAGAGCTGCGTCCGGACTACACCCTGTTGCTGGACGCGCCGGTCGAGATCGGTCTGGAGCGTGTCCAGGGTCGCGGCGAGCTGGATCGTTTCGAGCAGGAGCAGCTGGCTTTTTTTCAGCGTGTGCGAGACACCTATTTGCAACTGGCGCGGGAGAGCAGTGGTCGCTATCACTTGGTTGATGCCAGCCTGCCGCTGCCTGAAGTGCAGGCGCGCCTGCGGGAGATCTGCGAGGAGCTCCATGCTTGCTGGCGGCCGCGCCACCAGGGGTCGCCGTGAACCTGCTGGATCTGCCTCCCGTCAGTGCGCCGCTGCCCTGGCAGGGTGCGGCCTGGCATCGACTGGCGGAGCAGCTGGAGGCGGGCCAATTGCCCCACGCTCTGCTGTTGGCCGGCCCCGCAGGTATTGGCAAGGCGCGGCTCGCGCTGGCATTGGCTCGTCTGTTGCTGTGTCACTTCCATGAGGCGGGGCACAATTGCGGTCGCTGCCCGGGTTGTCGGTACAGTCAGTCCGGCAGCCACGGCGATTTTCGCTGGCTGCAGCCCGAGGGCAAGAGCAAGGTCATCAAAATTGATCAGATCCGCGATGCTGTCGCTTTCGCCTTCCGCACAGCCGGTTTCGGCAGGCGCAAGGTGCTGGTGCTGGCGCCGGCGGAGAGCATGACGGTCAGCGCCGCCAACGCCCTGCTCAAGTGTCTGGAAGAGCCCGCCAGCGACACCTATATCGTGCTTGCCTGTGAACGCCTGCAGGGCGTCCCCGCGACGGTGCGTTCGCGCTGTCAAATGCTGAAATTGCCGGTTCCGCCGGCGCAGGAATGTTTGCCCTGGCTGGATCATCTGACAGGAACCCGGGAGGCGAGCGCCGCATTGTTACAGTTGGCCGGTGGGATGCCGCTGCGCGCAGAACGCCTGTATCGGGAGGCGGGCGTCGACAGCCTGGAGGCCCGTCGTGACGGCTTGCGAGCGCTTGCAGACGGCGAACCCACCGTTGCCGCGGTTGTCGCGCTGTTCACTCAGCAGGAATTGCCCCTGGCGCTGGAGGAAATGACCGTGTTTGTGCAGCACCATCTTCGTCTGCAGAACACAGCCGCCCTGCGGTCCTGCCGTCCCCTGTTTCAGTTGCTGGATTCCCTGCAAGGTCTGCGCCGTGCTGTGGCCGCCGGCTCCAACCCAAATCCGCAGCTGGTTCTGGAGAGCGCCCTGCTGGGCTTGCGTGATGGCTTTGGCGCGTTGCGCAGCGGTGCTACTATGAGCCCTCGAACCGGAGAGATGCAAACATGAGTGACGCTGCTGCAGGCAGTCGCAATGGGATTCTGTCGTTGACGATCAAGGACAAGGCGGTGCTGTACTCTGCCTACATGCCTTTCTTGAACCACGGTGGCCTCTTTGTTCCCACGAACAAGAGCTATAGCGTGGGCGATGAAGTGTTCATGCTCCTGACCCTGATGGATGAGCCGGAAAAAATCCCGATATCTGGCAAGGTGGTCTGGGTCACGCCGCGGGGTGCCCAGGGGAATCGCACGGCGGGTATCGGGGTTCAGTTCAGTGAGCAGGACGCCGTCGCCAACAGCAAGATTGAAAACCATCTCGCCGGCTCGCTGGCGTCCGATCGTCCTACGCACACCATGTAGCCGCAACAAAAAAATGGGTCCCGAAAGGGACCCAAGAAGACCATTAGGAGTGAAACACACAGGAACTGCTTCCCGATAAGAGCAAAAGGGGTGCTCTTGCGGCCGTTCGCTTGAATACGGGGTAAACAGCCACGGGCTAAGTATCGCCGATCAGTGGTAATTTTCCACACTTAAGCGGCCGATTATTAGGCTGATTCGGAATAAAGAAATTGACTATACCTCCCAAAAGTAATAAGCCTTCGTCGGGAGCCTCCGACGCTCACCTCGCCGCAGCTTCCGTTTTCCTGGCCGGGGTGGTGGAAGGTTTCTATGGGCGCCCCTGGAGTCAGCAGCTGCGCCTGGATTATGCAGCCCTGCTGTCACAGTTCGGTCTGAAC
>JBLRXF010000058.1:0-11755 GCA_047920875.1 Haliea sp.
CAAACAGGCGGCGCCCGATGTCAGCCTGCGCCAGCCGGTCCCGATTCTTGGAAAAGGTCGAGGGGTTCCACACGGGCTCGTCAACACTCAAGCCAACGAACCAGCGGAACATCAGATTGTAGTCCAGCTGCTCCATCAACTGCCGCTCACTGCGAATCGAATAGAATACCTGCAACAAGGAAGCGCGGATCAGGCGCTCAGGCGGGATAGACGGGCGTCCGCAGTCTGCGTAGATCTCGTCAAAAACCGAGTCCAGATTGGTCAACGCTTCATCGACCAGTTTACGCATCTTGCGGATCGGGTGGCGCTTGGGAATGCGCTGTTCCAGCGACACATAACTGAACAAGTCACCGCCTTCCTGGTAATCACCGCGCATTGTTTGGCCTCCAACCTGCGATTGCGCTATTTTCCCTCATTCGAGGGAGTTTTTCAGCAGCCTGCTAGGCCGATAATGCATCTGGTTGCGGCCGATACAAGGGAGGGCAGGGGCTAGAGCCCGTTTCCACCGCTCACGTTTTGTGGGGTTTTATGTTGGGATTTTTAATGGATTAGCCGGGAAGGCTTGGAATTACTGACGGGATGGTGCCCAGGAGAGGACTTGAACCTCCACGCCCTTTCGAGCACTAGCACCTGAAGCTAGCGTGTCTACCAATTTCACCACCTGGGCTCGCGGTCAAGGCGTTGCCCGACCCGAGGGCGCGCACTTTACTTTTCCCGGGCAGCTTTGTCAATCCTCGCGTATACTGTCGGCCAGTAAATTTTGATATAGCGAAAACAGACAAGGAAATCCCCCTCAATATGACCAAAAAAGGCAAGATTGCCGACCCCCATGCCGAGCGCGAAGCTGCGCGTTACGACAACCCCATCCCCAGTCGCGAAGCCATCCTCGAACTGCTCACCGCCGCGGACAAGCCCCTGAGTCATCCGCACATCGCCAAGGAACTCCTGCTCGAGGATGAAGACTCGGTAGAGGCGCTGCGCAAGCGCCTGCGGGCCATGGAGCGCGATGGCCAGCTGATGGTCAACCGCCGCGGTGCCTACGGCCTGGTGGACAAGATGAACCTGGTCCGCTGCCGCGTGCAGGGCCACCGCGACGGCTACGGCTTCGCCATTCCCGTGGAGCAGGGCGACGACCTGTACCTGAGTTCGCGGCAGATGCAGTTCGTGTTTGATGGCGACGAGGTGCTGGCCACCGTCATTGGCCTGGACCGGCGCGGGCGCCCGGAAGGCAGGGTGGTTGAAGTCCTGCACCGCGGCACCAGCCGCATCGTCGGCCGCTATGAAGAAGAGAGCGGCATTGGCTTTGTGGTACCGGATAACAGCCGCGTCAACCACCGCATTCTGATTCCGCCGAAGCTCAAGGGCGGCGCCAAGTCGGGCCAGATTGTTACCGCCGAGATCACCGACTACCCCACCCGCAATCTGGGCGCCAAGGGCCGCATTGTCGAGGTGCTGGGTGATCACCTGGATCCGGGCCTGGAAATCGATGTAGCCATCCGCTCTCACAACATTCCCCACGAGTGGCCGGAGGAGGTTCTGCGCGAGGCGGGCTCCCTGGAGTCAGAGCCGCGGGAGGAAGACAAACAGCATCGCGCGGACCTGCGCAAACAGGCTTTTGTCACCATTGACGGCGAGGACGCGCGGGATTTCGACGATGCCCTCTACTGCGAGAAGCGCCTGCGCGGCTGGCGCCTGTGGGTGGCGATTGCAGATGTCTCGCACTACGTGCAACCGGGCTCTGCCCTGGACGAGGAAGCCGCGGTACGCGGCAATTCCGTGTACTTCCCGGAACAGGTCGTGCCCATGCTGCCCGAGGCCCTGTCCAACGGCCTGTGTTCGCTGAAGCCGCAGGTGGATCGCCTGGCCATGGTCTGCGAAATGGAGCTCAGCGGCTCGGGCAAGCTGACCGGTTTCCGCTTTTTCGAAGCTATCATCAATTCCCACGCACGCCTCACCTATACCCAGGTCGGCGAGGCGCTGGAGCAGGGCAGTCACCCGGAAATCAGTAAAGGCTTGATGAAGGATCTGAAACGGCTGCATTCCCTGTACAAGGTGCTCCGCAGCGCGCGCGGTGACCGCGGGGCCATAGATTTCGAGACCACCGAGACCCGTATCCTGTTCAATGAGCAACGCAAGATCGACGCCATTGTGCCGGTAGTGCGCAACGATGCCCACAAGATCGTTGAAGAGTGCATGCTGTGCGCCAACGTGGCTGCCGCGCGCTTTTATGAAGAACACAAGCTGCCCGTGCTGTATCGGGTGCACGAGGGGCCCACGCCGGAGAAGCTGGAGAACCTGCGTGGCTTCCTGGGCGAGCTGGGTCTGGACCTGCGCGGGGGCGACAAACCGACCCCGGCCCACTACGGCAGGCTACTGGAAGAAGTGCAGTCCCGCGACGACGCCAATGTCATCCAGACCATGCTGCTGCGTTCTTTGCGTCAGGCGGTGTACCAGCCGGAAAACGAGGGCCACTTCGGCCTGCACTACCCGGCCTACGCCCACTTTACCTCGCCGATCCGCCGCTATGCGGACTTGCTGGTGCACCGCGGCATTCGCCACATCATTCGCTCCAAGGTGCGCACCAAAACCGTGGTGCGCCAGCGCGGCGCTCCGCTCATGGCCCGGGAAGCCATTTTCCCCTATGACGAGCGCGATATGGTGGCCTACGGCATGCACTGTTCCATGTCCGAGCGCAGGGCCGATGATGCCACCCGCGACGTTGAGTCCTGGCTCAAGTGCGAGTTCCTGCAGGACCATGTGGGCGAGGAGTTTGACGGCGTCATCGCCGCGGTGACCAGCTTCGGCCTGTTTGTAGAGTTGCAGCCGATTTATATAGAAGGCCTGGTGCATATCAGCGCCCTGCCGGGTGACTATTACAGCTTTGATGCGTCCCACCAGCGTCTGGTCGGCGAGCGCAGCGGTCGCAGCTACAAGCTGGGCGGCCGGGTGCGCGTGCAGGTCGCCCGGGTTGATCTGGACGACAAGAAAGTTGATCTGGAGATGGTGGATTCCAAACCGCCTGCGCAAGGGGCAGTCAAAAAGCCGCGCAGGGCGGCTGGAAAGAAAGGGAGTTCAGGCGAGGCAGAGCCAAAGAAGGCCGGTACTGCGGCGAAAAAGTCCGCCGCGCCGAAGAAAAAGGCTCCGGTGGCGAATGCCAGCACGCCCGCCGCCGAGTCGGAGCAGCCGCCTGCAGCCGCCAAATCGCGCCGTCGCCGTCGCCGCTAAGTGCAGTACATCTACGGTATCCACGCGGTCGACGGCCTGTTGCGGCGCAATCCTGCTGCGGTGCGGCAGCTGGCCCTGCAACAGGGGCGGGCGGACAAGCGTATTGCCGGCCTCGAGGCCCTGGCCCGCAATCAGGGTGTGGCCGTGGTGCGCGAGGCGCGCCAGGTGCTTGATGAGCTGGTTCAGGGCCGCCACCAGGGTGCTGTTGCCACCGTCGTGGAATCTGCCGCCGCGGGTGCCGCCGCCATGGGCGGCAACCTGCTGGATGAGGCCGACCTGCTGCGCCTGGTGGATGACAGCCCCGGCCCCGTGCTGCTGCTGGTGCTGGACGGTATCACCGACCCGCATAACCTCGGCGCCTGCCTGCGCAGTGCTGATGCCGCGGGAGTACAGGCGGTGGTCGTGCCCAAGGACAAATCCGCGGATCTCGGGCCGACGGTCAGCAAGGTGGCCTGCGGTGCCGCCGAGGTTGTTCCCTTTGCCCGGGTCACCAATATCGCCCGCACCCTGGACGCTCTGAAGGCCCGCGGCGTGTGGATTTACGGCACCGCCGGCGAAGCCGAGGCAACCGTCTACGAGAGCGACTTCAGGGGCTCGGTGGCCCTGGTGATGGGCGCTGAAGGGGCCGGCCTGCGGCGCCTGACCCGGGAACTCTGCGATCACCTGGTCAAGCTGCCCATGGCGGGTTCGGTCAGCAGTCTGAACGTCTCTGTGGCAACGGCCATCTGCCTGTTCGAGGCGGTACGCCAGCGCAGCCAGGCGGGGCGCTAGGCCTCCTGCCATGGTACTTGCGGTGGACTTGCAAAGCCTATAGAATCCGCGGCCTGAATTTTGCCCGGCTGTTTTTGCAGCCGATCCTCCTTGCTACACCACGCTGATGGGTAGCATTAACCCGTAAGGAGCCACGATGCGTCATTACGAAGTTGTATTTATGGTCCACCCGGACCAGTCCGAACAAGTGCCCGCCATGATCGAGCGCTACTCCAATACCATCCAGAAAGACGGCGGTTCCGTTCACCGTCTGGAAGACTGGGGCCGTCGCCAGCTGGCCTACCCCATCAACAAGATTCACAAGGCACATTACGTGCTGATGAATGTTGAAGCTTCCAACGAAGCGATGGAAGAACTGACCACCACCTTCCGTTACAACGACGCCGTTCTGCGTAACCTGGTCATTCGCCGCGACGAAGCCGTCACTGATGAGTCATTCATCATGAAGGCCGAGAAGGAAAGCCGCGAGCGCAAGACCCGCTACGAGGAGCGTCAATCGGCAGAAGCCGAGCGCGCGCCCCGTGAAAGCAGCAACGACAACGACGACGAAGGCGATGACGAGTCCGGCGAATAAGCCGCTCGCAGCCGCGTAACGATTATCAAGGTTTATAAGGAGTAGCCAATGGCACGTTTTTTCCGTCGCCGCAAGTTCTGTCGCTTCACTGCCGAAGGCACGAAGGAAATCGACTACAAGGATCTGGAAACGCTGAAAGCGTACATTTCCGAGACCGGCAAGATTGTTCCCAGCCGCATCACTGGCACCAAAGCCAAGTACCAGCGCCAGCTCGGTACCGCCGTCAAGCGCGCGCGCTTTCTGGCCTTGCTGCCCTACTCGGATTCGCATCAGTAAGTATCCCACGTCGCTGTCCGCAGTCATTGATTGCGGCGCGACTATGGGAGGCGCGCGTTGAAGGGCCTGGCCAATTTCATTATGCGCGGCCGTCTGCAGGCGCTGGTGGTGGCTGTAGCCGGTGCCGGCAGTCTGCTGTTCTGCTGGATCAGTGCCGCTGCCATTGCCCTGGTAACCCTGCGCCGCGGCGCCGGGCAGGGAGCCTGGTTGTTGCTGTGGGCGGTCCTGCCGGCCGGAGCGTTGATGCTGGCTTTTGGCGACAGTGGCCCTTTGGCGCTGTTGCTGGGGACCGGCGTCCTGGCGCTGGTACTCAGACTGTCAGTGAGCCTGCCCATGGCGCTGTTGGCCAGCGTCCCGGTAGGCCTGGTGACCGGCCTCGCGGTGGCGGTGTTCGGTGGCCCGGTGTTGGAACAGATGCTGGTATTTTTTGACCAGTTTCTGGGCAATCTTGAGCAGCAAATGGCTGCGGAGGGGGCTGCCGCGGTAACCCTGGCGCGGCCCACGGCACTGCAGGTTGCGGGTATGCTGGGTGCAGCCAACGCGGTGTTCAGCGTGCTCTGCCTGTTGTTGGCGCGCTGGTGGCAGGCGGCCTTGTACAACCCGGGTGGATTTGGCAGCGAGTTTCGCGCTCTGTATTACCCGCCTGCGGTCAGTGCCTTGTTGCTGGTCGCGGCGCTGGCCCTTGCGAGTCTAGGGCTGGAGTACCGGTCCTGGGCGTCGATATGCCTGGTGCCGCTGACTGCAGCCGGTCTTGCACTGCTGCATGCCCGGCTACAGATGCGCGGGCGGAGTACGGGATTGCTGGTGGGTTTTTACCTTGCCTGGCTGTTGTTTGACCTGGCAAAGATTATGGTAGTGATTGCGGCTGTGGCCGACAGCTGGCTGGGATTCCGCCAGCGCTGGCAGCTCCGCGCCGGGAAGGACGTGTCCCGCCGCGACGACAGCGACAATCGCGACTGACGATTCAAACCAAGCGGGAGGCGACTCCCCTGAAAGAGGAAATCAAGATGGAAGTCATATTGCTGGAAAATATCGGCAACCTGGGTGGCCTGGGTGACAAGGTAGATGTGAAAGCCGGTTACGGCCGCAACTTCCTCATCCCGCAGGGCAAGGCTGTACCCGCGACGCGGGACAATGTTGCCGAGTTTGAGGTTCGCCGTGCAGAGCTGGAAGCTGCTGCGGCTGCTACCCTTGCTGCCGCCGAGAAGCGCGCCGAGGCTCTGAATGCCCTGCAGCCCGTCTCCATCGGCGCCAATGCCGGTGAAGAAGGCAAGCTGTTTGGTTCCGTGGGTACCCGCGATATCGCCGAGGCACTGACCGCGGCAGGCTGTGAAGTTGACAAGTCCGAGGTGCGCCTTCCCGCAGGCCCCCTGCGCGAGCTGGGTGAATTCGAGGTGGACATCCAGGTGCATGGCGACGTGACCGCCCAGGTTGTCATCGCGGTTATCCCCGAGTAAGGACCCCTGCCCGGGCCGCTGCCCGGGCTTCTCTCCGCCACACCGTGTCCGCCAGGTTGAATAAATCTGGCTGGCCCTTTTCCATGTCCGGCAAAATCCGCTAACCTGTCCGGCTTCGACCGACACAGCAGACTCGCATGCCTGATACCGATTACTCCCGCGCCATTTCCGAGCCCCCCTACGGTGGCGGGCGCGGCGTCAGTGATCGGGATATCGCCCGGATCAAGATGCAGCCGCACTCCATTGAAGCAGAGCAGTCCGTGCTGGGCGGTTTGCTGTTGTCAGCGGATGGCTGGGACGCGGTGGCAGAGGCGGTTACCGCAGCGGACTTTTACCGGCCCGATCACAGGCTGATTTTCCGCCAGATTGCCAAGCTTGCCGAGGCGGCACAGCCCGTCGATGTGATTACCGTGGCCGATCGTCTGACGGCCAATGGTGAGCTGGACGCAGCCGGCGGCCTGGGCTATCTGGCCGAGCTGGCCAGCAACACCCCCAGCGCCTCCAACATCCGCGCCTACGCCCAGGTGGTCAGCGAGCGCGCCAGCCTGCGCAAGCTGATTGAGGCAGCCCAGGCCATAGCCGAGAGCGGCTTCAGCCCCGAAGGTCGCACCTCGGATGAGCTTATCGATGAGGCCGAACGGCTGATCATGCAGATTTCCGAGCAGGGTCCCAAGGCGGGCGGCCCGCGTGAGGTGAACCCCCTGCTGCAGTCGGCGCTGACCCGCATCGAGGAGCTGTTCCATTCCGGTGGCGACATTACCGGCCTGGATACCGGCTTCCTCGATCTCAACCGCATGACCTCCGGCCTGCAGCCCTCTGACCTGGTGATCGTCGCCGGCCGTCCCTCCATGGGCAAGACCAGCTTTGCCATGAACCTGGTCGAAAATGCCGTGCTGGGTCAGGACAAACCGATCCTGGTGTTCAGCATGGAAATGCCCGCGGAGCAGCTTATCATCCGTATGCTCTCCTCTGTTGGCCGCATCGATCAGACCCGGATCCGCAACGGCAAGCTGGAGCAGGAGGACTGGCCCAAGCTCAGCAATGCCGTCTCCAAGCTCAAGGATCGGCCACTGTTCATCGATGACACCCCGGCCCTGACCCCTACCGAGGTGCGCAGCCGCGCCCGTCGCATTACCCGTGAGCACGGCCAGATCGGCATGATCATGGTGGACTATATCCAGCTGATGCAGGTCGCCGGTTCCTCGGAGGGGCGCACCGCGGAGATCTCCGAGATTTCTCGCAGCCTGAAAGCCATCGCCAAGGAGTTCCAGTGCCCGATGGTGGCCCTGTCCCAGCTCAACCGCTCTCTGGAGCAGCGCCCGAACAAGCGCCCGGTGAACTCGGACCTGCGTGAATCCGGGGCGATCGAGCAGGACGCGGATCTGATCATGTTCATCTACCGGGATGAGGTCTATAACGAGGAGTCGCCGGACAAGGGTACGGCGGAGATCATTCTGGGCAAGCAGCGGAATGGGCCGATTGGGCATTGCCGGCTGGCGTTTATCGGGCAGTTCACACGTTTTGAAAACCTCGCGCGCGGGAACTACGACGGCTGAGCCGAGTCGCTAGCCCGTTCCCGTGTTCCCACGATCCGCGGCCCCGGCGCCTCCTTGCTCTCTGGCGGGACACGCCGTGAACCCATCCATGGGGGCTCGGATGCGACATCCATGTCGCATACGGTCCCGCCAGAGAGCAAGGAGCCACCGGGTCCCCGACTCAGGCAGTGAAGTCAGGCTTTCGGTTCGTCAGCCCCGTGATGTTTCGCGACTGCTGGGGTTACCGCTCTAAGCGGTGGGGCGGGAGTGCGGGGCAGGACCGTTGAGCGCATGGATGCGCGATACGAGCCTACATGGATGTATTCACGGCGTGTCCTGCTTTGCACTCCCGTCCTACCGCACTCTCGTATCGAAGTACCAAAATCAGGTTTTCGGCGTTGCTCTCTCGATAATCGAGGCGCAGTCCACTCCGCGAGGAAGGGCCCCGTAGTTGTGGTGACCCATGGCTTCCAGGCGGGTGGCGCAGTAGGCGTCGGCGATTTCGCCAGGGGAGTGCTGCAGCAGCAGGGCGGCCTGCAGGGAGGTGGCCAGGCGGTCGACGATGTTGCGCGCGCGATACTCCATGTCGGCGCTGTCTTTGAGGTCGCGGGCGAGGGTGTCCAGCTGACGGTCCAGGGCGGTGTTCCTGCCGCGGGCCTTGCCGGTCTCGCTGAAGAAGGCTTCGACTACCTGCGGTGACTTCTGCAGGGCGCGGAGGACGTCCAGACACTGGACGTTGCCGCTGCCCTCCCAGATGGCGTTGACCGGGGCCTCGCGGTAGAGGCGCGGCATGATGCTGTCTTCCATCAGGCCGCTGCCGCCGATGCACTCCATGGCCTCGTAGGCGTGGTTCGGGGCGCGCTTGCAGATCCAGTATTTGCCAACGGCAACGCCGAGGCGCATCAGCAGTGCTTCCTGTGCGTCCTGCGGATTGTCCAGGGCCCGGGCCATGCGCATGGTAGTGACCAGGGCGGCTTCGCTTTCTATGGCCAGGTCGGCGAGGACGTTCTGCATCAGCGGTTGTTGGTTGAGCACCGTGCCGAAGGCTTCACGAATGCTGCAGTGGTGCAAAGCCTGAGAGACCGCCATGCGCATGCCGGCTGCCGAGCCAATCATGCAGTCAAAGCGCGTCAGGCTGACCATCTCGACGATGGTGCGGACGCCGCGGCCCTCTTCGCCCAGCAGCCAGCCCATGGCGCCGCGCAGTTCGATCTCGCTGGAGGCGTTGGAGGCGTTGCTCAGCTTCTTCTTCAGGCGCAGTACCTGCAGCGGGTTCTTGCTACCGTCCGGGCGCCAGCGCGGCACCAGGAAGCAGCCCGGCCCGGCCTCGGTCTGGGCCAGCACCAGGAAAGCGTCGCACATGGGGGCGGAGAGAAAGAATTTGTGTCCCACCAGTTCATACAGCTCGCCGGGGCCGCGCTGTCCCACTGGCCAGGCTCGGGTGCTGTTGCTGCGCACGTCGGAGCCGCCCTGCTTTTCAGTCATGCCCATGCCGATGGTCACGCTGCGCTTGTCCCGGTCGGGTATATTGCGGGGGTCGTACTCGCTGGCGGTGATTTTCGGCTCCCAGAGTGCGGCAATGGCGGGAGTGCTGCGAATCGAGGGAATACAGGCAAAGGTCATGGTGATGGGGCAGCCGTGGCCGGCCTCCACCTGCGTGTGCAGGTAACTGTGGGCGGCCCGGGCCACGTGCGCGCCCGTGCGCGGATGGGTCCAGGGGGATGCGTGCAGGCCGTGGCTGATCGCGGTGTCCATCAGCCTGTGGTAGGCGGGGTGGTAGTTCACCAGATCAACCCGGTTGCCAAAGCGGTCGTGGGTGTCGAATTCGGGGGGGTAGCGATTGGCGGCAAAGCCGAGCTGCAGGTAGTCGGCAGTGCCAATCCTGCTGCCAAAGGCCTCCAGATCCTGTTTGGCCCAGCCCGCGCCCTCCCGCTGCAGCGCCTCGCCCAGGGCACAATCCTCTGTGAACAGGTTGTAGTCCGCCAGCTCGCGGGACACATTTTCGACAGTGTGTGTTTCAGCCCAGTGGCGCTGGCTGGAGTGAGGGATGTCAGTTGGATTCATGATCTTCTCGCAACAGGGGTTGGGCAATGGTTTCGCGGCGTTCAAATTCCGGGTTGTCCAGCTGATAGACGCGCTGCCAGAGTGATTGGCCGACGGCATCGAAGTGGCGGACGGTGGCAAACCAGGCTCTGCGTGCGACCACGTCAACCCAGTCATCGGGCAGCAAGGGGTCGAACAGCAAGCGGCGAATGGCTTCGTTGCCCAGGAGAAATGACTCTCTGGCCGCTGCCTCGGGCGACAGTGTCTCGACCTTGTCCAGCCAGGCCTCCAGGCGCGCGCTTTGCCTGCGATAGCTGCGGTTCAGGGCGACATGATCCCAGAGCCCGGCGATACGACGACACATTGCGGGATCAAAGTCACTGGCATGAAATACAGCCGCGTCGGGATCGAGACCGAGACGATGCAGCCGCTGTCGGCTTGCAGGCGCACCGCCGATCAGGTTGTCTGGGCGAATGTGCAGATTGCCTTGCAGAGACTGCATGCCTTGCAGTTTCAGTGCCCTGTCCCGATGCTTGCGAGCGCTTGCACGCAGAGCGGATCTAGGGCCCAGAATGGCCACAATATAGTCTCCACCCCAGGGCATGATCCGCTGCTCGAGAGTCCTCCAGTTGGCGACTTCCGCCGCCAGCCCCATGGCCCTGGTCCCCAGCTTGTAGTGGCCACGCTCCGTCGAATCGATCATGCCCGCTGCCGATAGTCTGGCCAGTGCGACCCGCGAGCTGTTCTCCGTGATGTCGAAGACGCGACAGGCCGTCACCAGCTGATTGCTGGCGAGCGGTCGGCCGGCTTCAGCCTGCAACAAGCGCATGATGAGTCGCTTGGCCGAGGGGGCCGCTTCACTCTTGTTTATTACAGACATATAAACTATATTTCCAAAACAGTAATATTACAAAAAACGGGTTTATTAAATCTAATAAGTAATAACAGTAACACAAAAGAGGCTATGGTCATGGCTCACAACAAAACGGTTGCACCCTTTGTTTATCCGCTGCTCGCCGGCCTGGCGATCAACCCTATCATCGCTGCCAGCAGCGCCCAAGCACAGGAGGCTGGGGACACACGCCGCGCCACGCTCGAGGAAGTGGTCATCACGGCACAGAAACGTGAAGAAGGCTTGCAGGATGCTGCCCTGTCAGTGCAAGCGCTGAGTGGTGATGAATTGCTTGAACGCGGGGTATTCAGCATCAAGGACCTGCAGGCCGGTGCCATTCCATCGGTTCGCATTGCCCCTTTCTTCGGACGCGCTTCGGCTGTCTCCTTGTCCATGCGCGGTATTGCCTCGGGTGACGTCACCCAGATCAGCCGTGACCCGAGTTTTGGCATTTATATTGATGGTGTTTATCTCGGGCGGGTACAGGGTCTGGGTATCGATCTGCTCGACGTTGAACGCATGGAAGTGCTGCGTGGGCCCCAGGGTACCCTTTTCGGTCGCAATGCCGTGGGCGGTGCCCTGAGCATTGTATCGAAACAGCCCACGGGCGAGGCTGGCCTCAAGCAGCGGTTTGGCTTCAGCAATTTTAACGGGCTGGAGAGTCGCACCAACCTGGACCTGCCGAAACTCGGTGATGTCAGTATCAAGATTGACGGGTTGTTTTCGGAGCGCGATGGTTGGGTGTCGAATCCCTGGCCTGACGCGGCGCAGGATTATGATTACAACGCCTCCCAGCGTCAGGGGCTGCGAATCTCCGCACTCTGGGAACCCACTGAGCGCACAGATGTGCTGTATGCCTACGACACCTCGCGGGATCGCCAAACCAGTGGTTACCCGCACATTGACAGCTTTATTGACGACCGCCCCCGCGTAGCGCTTATCGGTGTTGAGGACGGCCGCGTAAGTCGGACCCGCATCCCGG
>JBLRXF010000059.1:0-11666 GCA_047920875.1 Haliea sp.
TATTTTTTTCCCATGCGGTTCGAAATTCCATCTAGGATGCCGCTGACGGCATGAGTGAAGCTTTTGTAGCGTTGTGAAGAGAAGACGCCGTGCGTATAGACGAATCCCAACCAGTACCAACTACTGCGAATTTTCCAGCGCCAATCAATACTTGGGTCTTTGAGTAAGGCGACGAAGTTGCGAAGCCGATAATATAGCCTGAGTGGGCTGTAGAGACTCTCGTTCCTCCAGCCGAAGTACCACACGCGCACGGAGTTTTCTCCCATGCGCTGGTACATCGTGGCAGGGCCACAGCCGATCAGCCTGAAGCCCAGGCGCCGTGCTCGCATCCCCCATTCAATATCCACTTGATCAATGAAAAAATCTTCGCGCATGGGGCCAACCTGCCGCAGCACGGACATCGGGATCAGGGTGCCGGAGGTGATGAGGGACAAGGTCTCCAGGTAGGGCCGCCCCTCGGTGGGCACCGCATGTGAGTAGAAGATATCGCCCGGCTTCTGGCTCTGAAAGGGGTAGGTCAGCTTCGTGTGCATGTCTGTGTAGGTGGGGCCGACTGCTGCGATATTGCCGTACTGTCGTTCACACGATCGGTAGGCTGCCATGAGCTGCGCTACCATGTCGCTATCTGGCAGGCTGTCCTGGTCGCTGAGTAGGACAAAGTCAGAGCCCATAGCCTTGGCACGGTCGCAACCTTCATTCAATGCCTTGGCGATACCCAGGTTTTCGCCGAAGCGAACAGGGAAGCATCGCGCTGGTGCGACCGACTCGCGGCACAGGGCCTCGAGGATAGCGTTTTCCTCACCAGGCGTATTGTCGACGAGAACGACCCGATCAGTTTGCAGCAGCAGACGCTCTAGTAATGGTGCAAGTTCGTCTGGCTTCGGGTGGTAGGTAACTATGATACTGGTGACGTTCGGCGTTGAGGGGCCGTTTATATTCGTCACAGGGTGGGATTCCGCGTCAGTTTGGGTAAACCGTATCGGAACAGCATAATCAATTTGTGTGGTCTGAAGCTGAACCGCTCAAGGTAACCGTGCAGGGTTAGTACTCTGCATCCCTGGTATTTCTGGCGCTCCGCCCTGAGCTGGCAGCGTTGGCGTGCAAGCTCCCGCGGCACGTTGAGGTACACGTTATTGCCGACCCGCAGATCAAGGCGTAACAGGCTAAAAAGCAGCCCTTCTGTCATCAGTACGAGCAGGTGTGTGAGCAGCAATGGCCACATAATCGCAGTCGGTGTCATCACAACGAGCGTGAAGGTCTTGTTCCGCTCACTGAAACGCCTTCTTCGGTAGTTGCTTGCAAGCTTGCCATTCTGAGGTTTGTTGCCGCCGAAACTTCCCCCCTGCCGGTGCCGATATCCACTCTCCTGAAGCGACTGCACCGGTAGCCCGGCCAGTCTGGCTGCACAACATAGGTAAAGATCCTCCCCAATAGACTCAAACCACTCCGGAAACCCGCCCAGCCGCTTCCAAAGACTCCGCTCAATCCACAGGCACGCTCCAATCACCATCGCCACGTCCCGGCGCTCTGGGTCCCGGTTGGGTACGGGGTTGTAGAAAGGATCCAGCAGGCAGCCCCGGTCCACCAGCTCCCCGCTTTCCCAGTCGTATTGCGGCAAGGTTAGAATGCCGGTTGGGTTTTGCTGCGCCGCTGCCGCCGCCAGGGTGGCCAGGGCATCGGGAAAGAGAGCGGCATCGTTGTTGAGCAGCAACACGTACTTGCCCCGCGCATGGGCCACCATTCGGTTGTTGGCGACGCAAAATCCGGCGTTTGCCTTGCCAACCAGCAGCTCTACCTGGGGGTAACGTTTCCGCAGAAACGCTACTGAGTCATCCGGGGAGGCATCGTCGTGGACAATGATTTCGACATCGAAATCACAGGCCTGCTCCAGTACTGAGTCCAGGCAGGCAGCTATCAACTCCGTGCCCTTGTAGTGGGCTATACAGACAGAGACCAGCGGCGCTTCGGGCCGCTTTAGAGCGGGATAGTATTCAACCATTGCCATGTCCGCCTGAGTCCCTCTGCGAGCGGCACTGCGGGCTGCCAGCACAGAGCCTGGCGTGCGCAGTCAGTACTGATGGTCACCCGGCTGGCATCCACCGCCCGGCTTTCCACATAGTTGCGCTGCAATATTTTCCCGCTGGCCTGCTCGGTCAGGGAGAACAGCTGGTCGAGACTTGCGCACTCGCCACTGGCGGCATTCAGGGTTCGCACGTATCCTGCCGGTGGCTGTTTCAATGCGGCCAGTGTGAGGTCCACAAGGTCATCAATATACAGGTAGTCGCGAACCGCGGAGCCGTCTCCCCATACGGTCAGTGTCTCACCGCGCCTGATGCAGCCCAGGGCACTGGGTACAATGCCGAAGCCCGCTCTTTCCTTCTGGCCCGGGCCGTACACGTTTGACGGCCGGATGATCGTAGCACTGCCACCAAACTGTCGCGCCCAGGCGCCAATGAATTGCTCTGCCGCCACCTTGGCTGCGCCGTGATAGGAGCGCGGTCGAGGGAGATCGGTCTCCCGGGAAGCCGCAGAGGACCGCTCATCGTAGAGTGCCCCGGCAGATGAAAAGTACACCAGCGGTATGCTCGGTTGCGCCTGCAGTGCTTCCAGTGTGGTTAGCAGTGGTAGCAGGTTGCCCCCTAATTCTGCCACTGGATGGCCGGCAGTGCTGCCGGGTGTGCTTGCCGCGGCCAGATACACCACGGCATCCACACCAGCCAGCAGGTGGGTCAGCTCGGAGGGGTTATGGCAGTCGCTGGCGATGTGTTCTTCGCCCGCCGGGTTCGGGTAATGTCCGCTGCGCGAAACAGCCCTGACCCGGGTGCCCTGGCTGATGAGCGCCCGGCAAAGTGCGCGGCCGATAAAGCCACTCGCGCCAATGACCAGCACGCGCTCAATCACGGTCACCTGCCAGTAGCGTGTTGTACAGTGCCAGATAGCGTCCGGCGCAGTCGTCCCAGGTGCCCACTTCCTGCCGTACCCAGCTACGTGCGTTGCGGCCAAATTCCAGGTTGGTGGGTGTTTCCTCTAGCCTCTGCAGGGCGTTGCCATAGCCCGCTGGATCGCTGCATAGCGCCCCGGTGGTGCCATCTTGCACTAGGCTGGCATGGGCGGGCATACCGGATGCAATAATGGGCAGCCCCGCCGCCATGGCTTCCAGCATGACCTGCGGTCGACCCTCCGCGTGCCGGCTAAGGGTGACCAGGCCATGTGCCTGCGGGAACCAGTCGGTGGCCAATTGCTCTGGGGTGGCTGGGCCGTGGTAATGCACCCAATCCGGTAAAACGATCTGCTCCTGCATCGGGCCCAGCAGGTGTAGCTCCCGGGCCTGTCCCTTGAACAGCGGTTCTGACCACTCCAGCAGCGGTCCCAGCTTGTCTCGGGTCAGGCGGGTGACCGCTAGCCAGACAGGGTGTTCTGCACTTGGCTGGCGCTGCAGGGCGTACCAGACAGGATCAATGCCAAAGACTACCGGTTGAATGCGGGCGACATCGCCGAAGGCGGCGTGTAGGGGCGCCTGCATCCAGTCGGCGTTTGGGCAAATGGCCACGGCGCGCTTGCGCATTACCCGTCGCAGCAGGGTCTTCACCAGTGGCAGTTTCAGCAATTTCAGGTCCGTGCCGAGCACGGTAATCAGGGCGGGCTTGCCGTCCGCTGGTAGTGGCAGGGCCGTTTGCAACCAGTTCAGGTGGTACAAGTCGGTAAGGTTTTCACGGCGGTAGAGTGAGCGCAACATGCTTAGAAGTTGCACGGGCCTTGCCAGCGCGGCTGGGCGGCCACTGCGCATCAGGTGGGCTATTCCACCGGCTGCCATCAGGCTCTCAAGCCTGGTGCGCTCTTTTGTTGTGGCCGCGTAGCGTGTATTCCCAGGGAGTATGCCCGGTGGCGCCCAGACCGATAGATGCAGCTCTTGTTTCCTTGCCAGGGCATGCACGAGATGGTGGATAAATACCCCGCGCCAGTCCTGTTCATCCGCGGGGTAGGAAGTAGCAACGCAGAGTATGTTCATCGAGGGGAATTCTGTAGCGCTATGAGCTGTCCCGCGGAGGCCACTCAGCCCATCACCGGCACAGCATTCCGCTCCAGCCCCTGGCCCACCAACTCACCCCCAGCCAGCCGCTCCCGTACACTCCGCACAATCCCCTCCCCATCCAGCCCCAGCAGCGCCATCTGCTCATCCTGGCTCGCATGCTCGATAAAGCTGTCTGGTAGGCCCAGGTGCAGGCAGGGGGTGTCGATGTGGTGGGCCGCCAGCAGTTCGTGCACGCCGCTGCCGGCTCCACCGGCCACGGCGTTGTCTTCCACGGTTACCAGCAGTTCGCAGCTTGCCGCAAGGGCCAGGACCAGCTCTTCATCCAGCGGCTTCACCCAGCGCATGTCGACTACGGTGGCGTTCAGGGTTTCACCCGCCTGCATCGCCGCGGCCAGCACGGTGCCAAAGGCGAGGATAGCTACCTGCTTGCCTTCGCGCACGGTCACGGCCTTGCCGATCTCCAGCGCCGTCATTTCATGGGCAATCACCGCGCCGGGCCCGTTGCCACGGGGGTAGCGGATGGCGGCGGGGCCGGCGTAGTCGTAGGCGGTGTAGAGCATCTGCCGGCATTCGTTTTCGTCCGAGGGCGCGCCGATCACCATGTTGGGGATGCAGCGCATGTAGCTTAAGTCGAAGGCGCCGTGGTGGGTGGGGCCATCCTGGCCGACCAGGCCGGCGCGGTCGATGGCGAAGGTGACATCCAGGTTCTGCAGGGCCACGTCGTGAACCAGCTGGTCGTAGCCGCGCTGCAGGAAGGTGGAGTAGATGGCCACCACCGGCTTCAGGCCGTCGCAGGCCATGCCCGCGGCCAGGGTCACGCAGTGCTGCTCGGCAATGGCCACGTCATAGAAGCGCTGCGGGTACTGCTTGGCGAATTCCACCATGCCGGAGCCTTCGCACATGGCCGGGGTGAGGCCGATCAGCCGCTGGTCCATGGCCGCGGTGTCGCAGAGCCAGCGGCCGAACACGTCCTGGTACTTGAGCTTTTTCGGGCTGGGGGAGGGCGCCGGCAGCTTGGGCTGGGAATCCTTGGGCACCGCCTCAATTTTGTTGATGGCGTGGTAGCCCACCGGGTCCGCTTCTGCGGGCGCAAAGCCCTTGCCCTTCATGGTGCGGATGTGCAGGAACTGGGGGCCTTCCAGGTCCTTCATGTTCTCCAGGGTCTGCAGCAGTTGCGGCAGGTCGTGACCGTCGAGGGGGCCGATATAGTGCCAGCCCAGTTCCTCGAACAGGGTGCCGGGGGCAACCATGCCCTTCATGTGCTCTTCCGCGCGCTTGGCCAGGTCCCAGGCGGGGCGAATGCGCTTGAGCATTTTTTTCGAGCCCTCGCGCATGGCGATGTAGGTTTTGCTGGCCCAGAGTTTGGCGAAGTAGGTGGCCAGGCCGCCGGTGTTGTGGCCGATGGACATCTGATTGTCGTTGAGGATGCACAGCATGTTCGGGCGCACGTGGCCGGCGTGGGCCAGGGCCTCGATGGCCATGCCGCCGGTGATGGCGCCGTCCCCAATCACTGCTATTACCTTGCGCTCAATGCCCTGCTGCTGTGCTGCCAGCGCCATGCCCATGGCGGCGGAGATGCTGGTGGAGGAGTGGCCGACCCCGAAGGTGTCGTATTCGCTCTCGGCGCGCTTGGGGAAGCCGGACAGGCCGCCGGCCTGACGGATGCTGTGCATTTGCTGCATGCGGCCTGTCAGGATTTTGTGCGGGTAAGTTTGGTGGCCCACGTCCCAAACGACGCGGTCGTGGGGCGTGTTGTAGATGGTGTGCAGGGCGATGGTCAGCTCCACTACGCCCAGCCCTGCACCAAAGTGGCCGCCGCTTTGGCCCACGGAGTACAGCAGGTAGGCGCGCATTTCCTCGGCTAACGCCAGTAGTTCCTCTTCACTGAGCTCGCGCAGGGGTTTCCCCTGATCAATGGCGCCCAGCAGGGGGGTGTGCGGAAGTGTGACAGGAATTTCGCTTAACATGGCCGAATTCTAGCGCATTGGCGGGGGGATGTGAGCACATTTTGTGCGCTTCCGCGGAAACGCGTCCGCGGTGCCCGTGGAGGGGCAATTCCATCACATGCGGCCATATGCTTGTCAGGCGTGGTGTCGTGTTTCGTAGTGCTGCGAGAGGGTAGGGACCAATAACGGCTGCCAGGGAGGGCGCCATGGTCACGCTGCTGGACCCGAAAAACGACTACGTGTTCAAGCGCCTGTTCGCCGGTGACCCGGATCTGACGCTGGCGTTGATCAACGACCTGCGTCCGGATTTGCCGCGAGTGACTTCGGTGGAGATCCTGAATCCTGCCATTGATGCCAGCGAACTCAGCGGCAAAGGTATTGTCCTGGATGTGCGCGCCCGCTGCATCGACGGCCACCAGTACAACGTGGAGATGCAGGTGCAGCGGCAGCTCGACTGGGGCGCCCGCAGCATGTTTTACCTGGCGCGCCTGCTGTCACAGCAGCTCGGTGCTGGCGAGGCGTACCAGTCGGTGGCCAGCGCTATCGGCATCCACCTGCTGGATTTCGACCTTTTTACAGAGAACAGGGCGGAGCGAGGGCAGGCCCTGTGGCGTTTTGAGATGCGCGATGCCACCCAGCCTGAGGTAATATTGGGAAGCGAGCTACAATTGACCGTGTTGGAGCTCAGGAAGGCGGACCGACTGAGGCAGTTGCACGGCGCCGCGGGGGACTGGGTCCGCTTCTTTGAACACTGGCGCGAGGATAGCATTATGGCTGATATGACACATGAACCGGTGAAGAAAGCGATGGGCAGCATCCGCCAACTCAGCGCCGACGAGGAAGCCCAGCGCCTGGCTGAGGCCCGTGAATGGGGTCGCATCAACTGGAACCTGAGTGTCGGTGCTGCGCGTCGAGAGGGGCTGAAGCAAGGCTTGGAACAAGGTCGGGAGCAAGGTTTGGAGCAAGGACTGGAGCAGGGTCTGGAGCAGGGGAAGACGCAGGCCCTGCGCAATACCCTTACCCAGCTGCTCGAACAGCGTTTTGGCCCCTTGCCTGAGTGGGCGGCGGATGATCTGGCGGCCGCAAGTGCCGATCAGCTTGCTGCCTGGACTGGCGGCTTACTGTTGGCCGTGAGCCTGGAAGAGCTGCTGGAGCGCCCCGGCTGAAAGCGTTTCCGCGGAGTCGTTTTTTGGTTATGAACGGCGCCGCTTGAAGAGCAGTAAAGGTATAAGTGACGCTGCTGGACCCGAAGCCTGCCGGTGGCCCGCAAAAGGCGATGTTCGACCTCGCTGACGAGCCTTCGGTCAATTTGCGCCAAAGAGGCCACGAAGGCAGCGCCCGCGTCTAACGCATCTGCCGGCAGGACTCTGTCTTCGCTATATTCATGAGCCATCTGGTAGCGTAGCTTGCGGAAAGTCATGCACTCATCAGCCGAGTCCAGCCAGCCGGACTTTTCAGCTTATGGAAACAGACGGTCAGTGGTAGTCACCAGGTGGCCGATCTCCTTTTCGGTGATGCGGCAGAGGAGGTGCAGCTTTTCCGCGAAGTCGGCACTAGTAGGAGCAGTCACAGCGGCACGCCGGTGCGCCCTGCCTCGTTGTGGATTGGCAGCCTGGCCTACCCTGTCGGGAGGCCCTGTACCGGGCCAAGGCCAAGGATGTGGGCCACAGCGCGATTGTGGCGGGGTGGTCAATCCTCCGGCTGCTCTTTGAACCGGTGAATCTGCCGGCGCTGCTTTTTGGTAGGGCGATGCGCGGGCCGGTCGATCATGCCGCCAGCGGCCTTGCGCGCTGCAGCCTCGCTCTCGCGCTTGGCAACGCTCGCCGCCGTCTCGGTGTAAAGCAGCTGGGCCTCGGGGGCTCCGCGGCGCTGATCCGACAGCGCCTCCACCACCACGTCGCGCTGGTCCCAACCCTGGCGGATCTGCAGCCGGTCACCCACGGCAATTTCCTTGGATACCTTTACTCGCTGCCCGTCCAGCTGCACCTTGCCCCCCTCGATGGCCGCCTTGGCCAGGCTGCGGGTCTTGAAGAACCGCGCTGCCCACAGCCATTTGTCGATGCGCAGTTTGCCGGGTTCGTTCATGTTGGACTGTCAGCCTTGCCGGTGCGGGGCAAGGTGCCTGGCATGATTTCGTCAAAATGGTGGATGCCTGGAAAGCGGGTATCAATGCGCTTCTGGTGCTGACTGTCGGGCTGCAGCAGGGTAAGCAGGTGGGCGATGCCATACTGGCGCGCGGATTCGAGCACACTTTCGGTGTCGTCTATCAGCAAGGTGCGCTCGGGGTTGAAGGGGTGCAGCTGTTGCAGTGCATGCCAGAAGGCCTGGTCCTCTTTTGGCGCCTGCAGTTCGTGTGATACCACCATGCGGTCGAACCAGGGCGTGATGTCGATTTGTGACATCTTGATATCCAGGGTCTTGCGGTGCGCGTTGGTCACCAGCACAACCTCGCAGGGGCCGGCGTGCAGTTGCTGCAGGAACTCGAGTGCGAAGGGGCGCAGGGCCACCATGTGCCGGATCTCGCGCTTCAGTGCCGGGATATCCATATCCAGTTGGGCGCTCCAGTAATCCAGGGAGTACCAGTCCAGGGTGCCCTGCTGGCCACCGAAACGCCCGTGCAGGGTGGTGGTGGCGTCTGCTTCGGGGATGCCGTGTTTTTCCGCGTACAGCCGCGGCAGGTGGTCCAGCCAGAAGTAGTTGTCGAAGTGCAGGTCCAGCAGGGTGCCGTCCATGTCCAGCAGAACCGTGTCGATGCTGTCCCAGTGAATCATGCGTGCGGGCGACCAAAGCAAGTGGCGGCACATTATGCCCCTTTTGCGCAGGGCGGGGTAGGAGGCCGGATCTATTGTAGGAGCCCGCTGGCCCAGGCCACTTTCTCTGGCCGCTGCGCGGCCATTCACCTCGTCTGCGGGCGATCCGTCAGGGCGATCAATCGCGCGGGGACCGCGCTCCTACACTGGGGGCGATTTGTGGGAGCCCGCTCTGCGGGCGATCGCGGTGATATAATCGGGGCATCGTGTTCAAGGTGCTCGCCCGTGCATGACCTGAGAGGCCTGGTTTCACCGCTGCTGCGGCTCTGCTACGAGGCCGGGGAGCTGATTTGCCACCATTACCACGCTCCCGGCGACAGCGGCCTGAGCGCCAAGGCGGATGACTCCCCCCTCACCCACGCCGATCTCGACTCCCATGTTCACCTGCGTGATGGCCTCGCGCAGCTGACGCCGGCTTGGCCCCTGCTGTCGGAGGAGTCCTCCGCTGCAACCAAGTCCCAGCGGCACAGCTGGCCCCGCTTCTGGCTGGTGGACCCGCTCGACGGCACCAAGGAGTTTGTCGCTGGCACCGGCGAATTCACCATCAATATCGCGCTGATTGATGACCACCGGCCGGTGCTCGGCCTCCTGTACGTGCCTCTGCACAAGCTTGCCTATGTGGGTATTCCGGGTGAATTTGCCGCCCGCTTCAGCACCCTGGACGGCGTTGACTGGGAGCGTGAAGCCCTGGCCCCCCAGCCGTTGGCAGATAAAGCTGCCAGCGCTGGCTTGGTCGTGCTCGCCAGCCGCCGCCATCGCAACCGCCGGCTTGATGCCTGCCTTGCCTGGCTGGAGGCGCGTCGCGGGCCCTTGCAGCGCGAGAACAGCGGCAGCGCACTCAAGTTCTGCCATCTTGCGGAAGGTCGCGGTGACGTATACCCGCGGTTTTCCCCCTGCTGTGAGTGGGACGTGGCTGCCGGCCAGGCGCTGCTGGAGGCTGCCGGCGGCGGCGTGCTGGGACTTGACGGCAAGCCGCTGCGCTACAATTTCCGGGATACCTTGCTGAGCGAACATTTCCTTGCGGTTGCGGATGCATCCAGCCCCCTGTGGCAGGAATTGCTGGCCGATCAGCGCCGGTTGGCGCGGCCTCCCGCGTCCGGTTGACGTCGCGCTTGTGTCGGTAAAGCAAGAAGGTATAGAGTTGAAGGCTACCGGGAATCTGCCTGGGCAGGAGCCAGTACGAGAATGAATGAGCCACCGCGCAGCCTGTTTGGCAACGGCGAGGAAGACGCCGCCAATGAGGAAATTACGCCCGCCATGCGCTTGATGCAGCTCATGGCAAGGCACCGTGCGCTGGATGAGAAAATCGAAGAACTGTACGAATTTCCGTATAAAAATCAGATTCTGCTGCAGCGCCTGAAAAAGGAGAAGCTGCGGCTGAAAGATTGCATTGAGCGCCTCAAGGACGAGCTGATTCCGGATCTTAACGCCTAGCGGTGAGATCAATCGCGCGGAGACCGCGCTCCCACAGGTGTTGTAGGAGCCCGCTGGCCCAGGCCACCTTCTCTGGCCGCTGCGCGTCCATTCACCTCGTCCGCGGGCGATAAGGTCAATCGCGCGGAGACCGCGCTCCCACAGGTGGTGGGGCCCGCTGTAGGAGCCCGCTCCGCGGGCGATTAATCGCGCAGGGACTGCGCTCCCACAACGGGCCGCGCTCCTGCATTACAGATGTATCGGGAGGAACAAAATGCCCCAGTTCAGTGTAAGAAATGTCCTCAGCCGGCGCTCGCCTGTGCTAATCATCGCCGCGCTCTGTGGCGCTGTCGCCCTGGCCACGAGCGCCCAGGCTCAGGACCCACCCCCCTCGGTCACCACCACCGCCCTTACAGGCAACCTGCACCTGCTGCAGGGACGCGGTGGCAACGTGGTGGCCTCCATCGGCGAGGATGGGGTGCTGATCATCGACGACGACTACGCTGAGATGGTACCAGCCTACGAGGCGGCCCTGACTGACCTGGTCGGTGCCGACGCCAACCCGCGCTTCATCATCAATACCCACTGGCACTTCGATCACGTCGGCGGCAATCTGTTCTGGGCCGATCGCGGTGCGGTTGTCCTGGCGCACAGCAATGTCCGCGAGCGCATGTCTACCCGTCAGGAGATGAAATTTTTTGACCGGGTGGTTGAACCCAGCCCCGCCGGTGCCCTGCCGGTCATCACCTACGGTGATTCGCTGGCGCTGCATTTCAACGGTGATGACATTGAGGTCCAGCATTACGGCGCCGCCCACACTGACGGTGACAGTGCCGTCTACTTCACCAGCGAGAACGTGGTCCATATGGGCGACCTTTTCTTCAAGGACGGCTTTCCCTTTGTCGACCTGGGTTCCGGCGGCTCGGTAGCGGGCTATATCGCCGCCGCCGAGGCGGTGTTGGCGCGCGTGGATGACGCCACTGTCATCGTGCCGGGTCACGGCAGCCTGGCGAACAAGGCGGACTTGCAGCGCTACCGGGACATGCTCGTTACCACCAGTGCCGCCGTGCAGGCGCGGCTGGCCGCGGGGGAGGCTGTGGACAGTATCGTTGCAGCGGGCCTGGGCCAGGAATGGGAAAGCTGGGGCGGCGGCTTTATTGACGAAGCCAAGTGGATCGGCTTCATTGCCAACAGCCCTTGAGCAGGCGCTAATCGCGCGGTGACCGCGCTCCTACAGCCGTTGTGGGAGCCCGCTGGCCCAGGCCACCTTCTCTGGCCGCTGCGCGGCCATTCACCTCGTCTGCGGGCGATCGCGCGGGGACTGGGCTCCCACGGGGGTTGTAGGAGCCCGCTGGCCCAGGCCACCTTCTCTGGCCGCTGCGCGTCCATTCACCTCGTCCGCGGGCGATCAATCGCGCGGGGGCCGCGCTCCTACAGCCGTTGTGGGAGCCCGCTCTGCGGGCG
>JBLRXF010000060.1:0-11654 GCA_047920875.1 Haliea sp.
GGCAACGCGGACAATCTGGTCAAACTCGTTCTGGAACAGCATCTGCTGCCCCAGAGTGGAAACGCCGCGCTCAAAGCCGAGCAGGCCCATGGCCACTTTCCAGCCTTCGCCGGGGGCACCGACAATATCATCGGCGGCGCAGACCGCATCATCGAAAAAGACTTCGTTGAACTCGCTGGTACCGGTGAGCTGCTCGATCGGGCGCACGGTGATGCCGGGCTGGTCCATCGCCATCAGGAAAAAGCCCAGACCCTTGTGGGCCACGGAATCGGGATCCGTGCGGGCAATAACGAACACGTACTGGGATTCATGGGCCAGGGAGGTCCAGACTTTCTGGCCGTTGACCAACCACTGGCCGCTGGTTTCGTCCAGGCGCGCCTTGGTCTTGACGTTGGCCAGGTCGGAACCGGCGGAAGGCTCGGAGTAGCCCTGGCACCAGAATTCCTCGCCTGCACGAATACCGGGCAGGTAGCGCTGCTTCTGTGCGTCACTGCCGAAGGCAATCAATGTCGGGCCAGTAAGCGTTTCGCCGATATGCCCCATGCGGCCGGGGCCGCCGGCGCGGGCGTACTCCTCGTTGAAGATCACCTGCTGCTCGATGCTGGCGCCGCGGCCGCCGTACTGCTTGGGCCAGCCAATGCAGGTCCAGCCACCCTCCGCCAGCTTGCGTTCCCAGGCCTTGCGCTCCTCGACAAAGGAGTGCTCGTCACCCGGGCCGCCGCGGCCGCGGATGACCTCGAATTCACCGCAGAGGTTGGCTGCCAGCCAGGCGGCCACTTCCTCCCGGAACTGCTCGTCTTCGGGGCTGAAGCTCAGTTTCATACGGCCTCTCCATCCAGTAACTGGCGCGCCAGCCGCTCCCGGTGCCAGGCGGCATCGCCCAGCAGGGTCTCGGTGGACTTCGCGCGCTTGAAATACAGTTGAATATCGTACTCCGCGGTGATGCCGACGCCGCCGTGCAGCTGAATGCCACAACCGGCATTGAAGAAGGCGGCATCAGAGCAATAGGCTTTGGCGATACTCGCGGCTTCCGCCAGCTCCGCACCCAGCGGGTTGCCGGCCAGGGCTTCATCAGCAATGCAGGCGGCGTAGTAGGCGGCAGAGCGCGCGGCCTCCACTTTCAGCATCATGTCCGCCGCCTTGTGCTTGATCGCCTGATAGGAGGCGATAGTGCGGCCAAACTGCACCCGTTCCATGGTGTAGGCCACGGAGCTGTCCAGGGCCTGCTGGGCAACACCCACCTGCTCGGCAGCCACTGCGACAGTCGCCAGATCCAGGATCTTCGCCAGCGCCGGCCAGGCAGCGCAGGCCTCGCCCATCAGCGCATCGGCACCGAGCTTCACCTCATTGAGGACAATGCTGGCCTGCCTGCGGGTCTGATCCATGGTCGGCAGCCACTGGCGGCTGACGCCGGCCGTATCCGCGGGAAGAACGAACAGGCTTATGCCCGCCTCACCTTCGCTGCCCACCGCGCGGGCCGCAACGACAAGAATGTCCGCTGTGTGGCCGTCGAGCACGTAGCGATACTCACCATTGAGCATGAAACCGTCACCGTCCGCTGCCCAGGTGGCCTGCACCGCATGGGCATCCGGGCGGCTACCCGGCGCCATGAACGCCAGAGTCGCGGTGGAGCCTGCGGCGATTGCCGCCAGGTGCTGCTGCTTCTGCGCTTCGCTACCGGCGACCAGCAGGGCATTGACGCCCAGGCCAACCGTGGCCAGGAATGGGGCGCACAACAGTACCCGGCCCATCTGTTCCTGCATTGCCGCCAGTTCCACAAAGCCCAGCCCGAGGCCGCCATAGGCTTCGGGAATGTGCAGCGCAGGCCACATCATCTCCTCGCTGATCTGCCGCCAGAGCGCTTCGTCATAGCCGCGCTCGGTGGCCATGGCCTCGCGCACCGCGGCAGAACTGGAGACCTCCGCAAGAAAGGCCTCCGCCGTGTCGCGGATCATCTGCTGTTCTTCGGTAAAGCGAAATTCCATGGATCCTGCCTCAGCTGCCAAAGACTTTCTGGGCCGGCACTTCCCGCGCCAGCAATTGCGCCACCGCGTCGGTGAGCTCCGCAGGATCCCAGCGCTCGCCCTTGTCTACCGGCTCGGTGGAGCGCCAGCCATCGGCAATCGCGACTCTGCCGCCCTCGGCCTCAAACAGGCGCCCAGTCACATGGGCCGACAGCGGCGACACCAGCCAAGCCACCAAGGAGGACACATTTTCCGGTGCAAAAAAGTCGAAGCTGCCGTCCTCGGGCTTCGCCATGCGCTGGGCCATCGCTTCCACCGCCGTGGTCATGCCCGTGCGCGCCACCGGCACCAGGCCGTTGACGGTAATCCCGTAGCGGCCCAGTTCTGCGGCCTGAGTCAGCGTCAGCGCGGCAATCCCCGCCTTGGCCGCCGCATAATTCGACTGCCCCACCGAGCCCTGCAGGCCGGCACCGGAACTGGTATTGATGATCCGCGCATCCACCGCCTTGCCTTCCTTGGACATGCCGCGCCAGTAGTGCACTGCATGGGAGCTGATACAGAAGTGCCCCTTCAGGTGCACCGCCATGATCGCGTCCCAATCGGACTCGGTCATGGACGCGAACATGCGGTCGCGGTTGATGCCGGCGTTGTTGACCACGGCGTGCAGGTCGCCAAAACTTTCGATGGCCTGCTTCACGGCGTTGAGGCTGTCGTCGTAGTTGGTGATGTCGGAGGTGTTCACCACGGCCTCGCCACCCGCAGCGGTAATTTCATCCACCACCGCCTGCGCCGCCGCCTGGTTGATGTCGTTGACCACAACCCTGGCACCTTCGCTCGCCAGCACCCGCGCATGGGCCGCGCCGAGGCCGCCGCCGGCGCCGGTGATGATCACTACTCGTCCTTCACATGTTCTGCTCATCGCGTTCTTCCTGTCTGTCTAACCGTCAAGTTCATTCTATGTAGCCGGGCGGTCTGGAATCCGCTGCGCCGGCGAGAGGAAGAGGTTTCCGGGACACGCCGTAAATACGTCCATGTAGGCTTGTGTTCGGCATCCATGCCTCACACAGTCCCGGAAACCTCTTCCTCTCCCCTGCACAGCTACCTTGGGTGCCATCTAGCAGTCCGGCACAGATCAAGGCGGATTGCCCTGGTGGGGCTTGCCGGGACCGTATGCGACATGGATGTCGCATCCGAGCCCCCATGGATGGGTTCACGGCGTGTCCCGGCAAGCCCCACCAGGGCGAGCCGCCGAGCTACGAAGTACCTACAAGCCATCGAAGCCTACAGGCGCTCAATAATGGTGACGTTCGCCTGCCCACCCCCCTCACACATGGTCTGCAACCCATACCTCCCCCCCGTCCGCTCCAACTCATGCAGCAGCGTCGTCATCAACTTGGTCCCGGTAGCACCCAGCGGATGACCCAGGGCGATGGCGCCGCCGTTGACGTTGGTGCGGGCGTGGTCGTAGCCGGTGTCGGCCAGCCAGGCCATGGCCACGGAAGCGAAGGCTTCATTGATTTCCACCAGGTCGATATCCGCGAGGCTCATACCCGCGCGCTTGAGGGCGTAGGCGGTGGCGGGGATGGGTGCGGTGAGCATCCAGATCGGGTCGGCGGCGCGTACGCTCATGTGGGCGATGCGGGCGCGGGGGGTGAGGTTGTAGCGCTTGAGCGCGGCCTCGGAGACGATCAGCATGGCGGAGGAGGCGTCGCAGGTCTGGCTGGAGACCGCGGCGGTAATGCTGCCGCCTTCCTGCAGCGGCAGCAGTTCCGCCATTTTCTCCATGGTGGTCTGGCGCGGGGTTTCGTCCATCGCCACGCCAGCCAGCGGCGCGATCTCGCGGCTGAAGCGGCCTTCCTCTATCGCGCGCAGGGCGCGGCTGTGGGATTCGAGGGCGAAGGCTTCCATGTCCTGGCGGGAGAAGCCCCACTTGTCGGCGATCATCTGCGCGGAGTTGAACTGGGATACGGGGACGTTGCCATAGCGCTTGACCCAGCCCTCGCTGCCGGAGAAGGGGTCGCTGAAGCCCATCGGCTGCGCCGCCAGCATGGCGGAGGAGATGGGGATCTGGGTCATGGTTTGCACGCCGCCGGCGATCACCACGTCGTTGACGCCCGCCATGATGGCCTGGGCGGCAAAGTGCACCGCCTGCTGGGAGGAGCCGCACTGGCGGTCCACGGTAGTACCGGGCACGGCCTCGTCGAGGCCCGCCGCCAGCCAGGCGGTGCGGGCGATATCACCGGCCAGCGGGCCAATGGTGTCGACGCAGCCAAAGATCACGTCGTCATAGTCGCCGTCGGGAATGCCGTTGCGCTCCACCAGGGTCTTCAACACGTGGGCACCGAGGTCGGCGCCGTGGACGCCGGCCAGGCCGCCCTTGCGCCGGCCGGTGGGGCTGCGCACTGCATCTACGATATAGGCATCTGCCATGGTTCTGCTTCCTGTTCCGGGTTACTGAAAGGTGGCGCCAGCGCCGAGCGCCGCGCCCTCGGCAAAAATCGCCTGCGCGAGCTGCCGCTTGTGGAAGCCGGCATCGCCCCAGGTGTTGGCCACGGCCCAGGCTTTCTTCATGAAGATGTGCAGATCCACTTCCCAGGTGTAGCCCATGGCACCGTGAACCTGGATGCTGTGTTTGGCTGCCAGGTTCGCCGCTTCACAGGCCGCGAGCTTGGCATGGGCCACATGGCGACCAGCGCTGGCGGCGTCTTCTGCCACCGCATAGGCTGCACGATGCACCGGCGCCTTGGCGTACTCCAGCTTCACCGCCACATTGGCGAGATGATGCTTGACCGCCTGGAAGGAGCCGATGGGCTTGCCGAACTGTTTGCGATCCGCGGTATAGGCCACGGAGAGATCCACCATGCGCTGAGCCAGGCCCAGGGCCTGGGCCGCACAGCCCAGGGCGCCGCGGTTGAGGCTGGCGCTGCGCAATTGTGCTGCGCGCTCGCCCGTCACGACCGGTGCCACGCCCGCATCCACGGTAACGGTAAACAGACGTCGACCGGGATCGATGCTCTGGTTGTGTTCGCAGGCAAACTGACCCTGCTCCAGGGCGTACCACTCGCCGCCCTGCTCCAGCAGCAGCAAATCCGCAACATGCGCGTCTTCCGCCAGCAGATTCTGTTCCAGGGCGACGATGATGCGCGCCTCGCCGGCAGCGGCACGCGGCAGCCAGGTAGCCGCCAATTCACCGCCGATATCGGCAAGCAGGGGCACGCCCACCAGCGCGTGGTTTACCAGCGGCTCGGGCAGGGCCACGTAGCCGCACTCCTGCGCCAGCAGCACGAAGTCCAGGGCGGTCATGCCCAGGCCGTCGTGTTCCTCGGCTACGGTCATACCGGTGAGGCCCAGTTCGGCCAGCTGCTGCCACAGGGCCGGGTCGCGGCCGCTTTCCGTATCCCAGCCCGCGCGCAAACGCTCGGGCGTGATTTCCTTGACCAGGAAGCTGCGCACGGAATCGTGGAACAGGAGCTGGTCTTCGCTGAATGTAAAGTCCATGGTTACCTCGGCATGCCCAGCATGCGCTCTGCAATGATGTTGCGCTGAATCTCGTTGGTGCCGGCATAGATGGGGCCGGACTGGGAGAACAGCCAGCCGTCCAGCCAGTTGCCAACGCCCTGCGCGGCAGGCGCGTGAGGCAGCAGTTCGGCGCGGGCGCCAAGAATGCTCATGGCGGTGGCGTGCATGTTCTGGTCAAGCTCAGACCAGAAGATCTTGTTGGTAGAGGACTCGGCGCCAATCTTGCCACCCTGGCTGAGGCGGCAGGCGGTCTGATAGGTGCTGAGGCAATAGGCCTCGGCATCCATCCAGGCGCGGATCACCGCCTCCTTGATGGCCGGGTCCTGGCTCGCACTGGCTTCGTTCTCGCGGTAAAGCTGTACCAGCCGGCGCGCGGTTTCCTGGAAGCGCGCAGGGGAGCGCAGCATCAGGCCGCGCTCAAAGCCGGCCGTCGCCATGGCTACAGCCCAGCCGGCGCCATCGTCACCGAGGCGGTTGCTGACATCCACTTCCACGTTATCGAAGAAGATTTCGGCAAAGCCGGGGAGGCCGTCCAGCTGCGGGATCGGGCGCACGGTGATGCCCGGGGTCTTCAGCGGCACCAGGATAAAGGTCAGGCCGCGATGGCGCTCGGAGTCCGGGTCGGTGCGGAACATGCCGAACAGCCAGTCTGCCCACACCGCGCGGGTGGACCAGGTTTTCTGGCCGTTGATAATGTACTTGTCGCCCTCAAGATGGGCCGTCGAGCGGATCGCCGCCATGTCGGAACCGGCGCCGGGTTCGGACCAGCCCTGGGCCCAGATATCGCGCCCTTCGGCCATGGCCGGCAGGAAGCGCGCCTTCTGCTCCTCGGTGCCGTACTCCATCAGGGTGGGGCCGAGGAGGAAGATACCGTTCTGGTTGACCCGCAGGGGGGCTCGCGCGCGGTAGTACTCTTCCTCGAAGATCAGCCACTCGATCAGGTCGCAGCCGCGGCCGCCCAGGGCCTCGGGCCAGGTAACCATGCCCCAGCGGCCCTCGTTCAGCGTAGCTTCCCACTCGCGGTGCTGCTGGAAGCCGGCAGCGGTATCAAAGCTCTGTAGCGGTTCGGCGGGAACGTGCTGCGCCAGCCAGGCGCGCACTTGCTCGCGGAAGGCCTGCTGCTGTTCGGTAAAAGACAGATTCATCAGTGATTCCTGTGCTTAAAACTTGGCGTCGCGTTTCTGTACGAAGGCGTCGCGGGATTCCTGGGAGTCGCCCATGGTGTAGGCCTCCAGGGTAAAACCCTGTTCCCAGCGGTACTTGTCTTCCAGGTTGCCGTCCTCAATGCCGTTCAGGGCTTCCTTGGCGAGCTTGACCATGGCGGGGGATTTCTCCGCGATCTTCGCCGCGATCCCGCGCGCGGTCGGCAGCAGTTCGTCACGGGGCACCACTTTTTCGATGGCACCCAGGCGATAGGCTTCGGCAGCGTCGATAAACTCGCCGGTGAAGTACATGTAGCGCACTTTCTGCACCGGGAACATGCGCTGCAGGTGCGCGCCACCGCCCATGGCGCCACGGTCAATCTCGGGCACCCCGAAGCGCGCACAATCGGAAGCCACCAGCACGTCCGCTGCGCCGGCCATGCCGATGCCGCCACCGAGCACAAAACCGTGCAGGGCAATGACGACGGGCTTTGGGTTGCGGTGAATGGCGCGGAACGTCTCGTAGTTGCCCTTGTTCACGGCAACGATGCGCTGGGGGTCAGCCGCCAGCTCCTTGATGTCGACGCCGGCGCAGAAGCCCCTGCCCTCGGCAGCAATCAGGATCACGCGAACGTCATCGTTAACGCCCAGCTCGTCGATCTCCCGGGCGATGGCAAACCAGCCCTCGCTGTTGAACGCGTTGACCGGCGGCTGGTTGAGAATCATCTCGGCAATGCCGCCGCTGATGGTGGTGCCAAAAGGTTTGCTCATCTCAGCTACCTGCCTGTGTGCTTGAGTTGGCCCGCTGCGCCAGCGCAGTCAGGCGTTGTTCGGCTTCCGCAACAATGGCCGCCACCAGCTCTTCACAAGTGAGCAGGCTGTCGATCACGCCTGCCACCTGGCCGCTGGGCAGCACGCCCCTGGACGGCTCGCCATCGACCATGGCCTTCTGGATAATCATCGGCGCGTTGGCGGACATGATGGCCTGGGCTGCGGTCATGTCATCGCTGCGGCTCATCGCCAAGGCAGACTTCAGCAGGCCGGTGAGGCTGGCGCCGGTATGCTGGCGGAATGCCAGACCGTTGCGCATGGCGATAAACAGCTTGCGCAGGGTACCCGCGCGCTCCAGCTCGCCCAGCAGTTCGTTCATGATCATCCGCTGGGGCAGGCCGTCCATGGCCCGGGAGACGATGATGTCCGCCGGGTTCTTGCAGTCCAGATAGCGCTGGAGGGTGGCATCGGGCACCGGGGATTCTCGGGTGAGCAAAAACCGGGTGCCCATGGCAATACCGTCTGCACCCCAGGCCATGGCGGCCACCAGGCCGCGGCCATCCTTGAAACCACCGGCGGCCAGCACCGGCACCTTGTCGCCCACCGCGTCGATGACCTGCGGGATCAGCAGGGTAGTGGGAATGGCGCCGGTATGGCCGCCACCCTCTCCACCCTGCACGGTGACTGCATCCGCGCCCAGCTCCACTGCCTTGAGCGCGTGCTTGGGCAGGCCCACCGTGGGCATGCACACCACGCCCGCGTCCTTGAGCTTGCGAATCATGTCCGGGCCCGGGGAGCGGGAATAGCTCACGGCCTTCACCCCATGGCGGATTACCATGTCCACAATGTCCACCGCGTTGGGCTGGTACATGTGAAAGTTGACGCCGAAGGGTTTGTCGGTGAGCTCCTTCACCCGCAGGATATCGCGCTCCATTTCCGCAGGCGGGATGGTGGCGCCGGCGAGAAAACCAAAGGCACCGGCGTTGCAGCTGCCGGCCACCAGGTTGGGATCCGCTACCCAGCCCATCGCGGTCTGCACGATGGGATAGCGGCAGCCAAGCAGTTCCGTGAGTCGTGTCGTTAACATGTGCTAAGCCTCAGGCGCGGTTGCCCGGCGGGTTGTTGGCGATTTGCGCCGCGCGCTGGTTGTGGGGATCCAGCGCAGCAATAACGTCCAGTTGCTCCACCGTCGGCGCCGGCGTCGTCGGTACCGCCGCGGGGATGCACAGGGCAAAGCCAGTGTTTTCCTGCACCTGCTCTACGCTGATGCCCGGGTGGACGGAAACCAGCCGCAGCTGGTGCTCGGGGCCGCCAAAATCCATAACGCAAAGATCGGTAATCACCCGGCGGATATCCACGTCGTCCAGGGAACGGCCGCGCGGCAGCCGGGCCGGGTTATAGCCGATGGAGGACACGTAATCGCACTCGCCGTCGATAAAGACGCGATCGTTGTGCCCGGGGACAAAAAAGCTGTTGGCGTGGGAGATCGAGTTGCCGGGGAAACCGCGGGCGCCCAGCATCATCACCTTCGGCTGCTGATACGTGCCGCCCAGGGCCGAGGTATTGGTCTGGCCGTAGCGGTCGATCTGGGTCGGTCCGAGCATGGCGTGGCGCTTGCCGCTCCAGACGTTGTCGAAGATGCGGGAAAAGCCCATCCAGGTTTCATTGGCCTGGCGGAAATCCTCCGGCCGCTTGCCGATGGGGTTGGGCTCGCTGAGCAGGAAGGCCTCGGAGTCCGTCATCATCAGGTCCGGGTTGAAGGTCTTCATCGCCAGACTGGCGGCCAGGCGCGGAATCACGCCGATGCCGGTGGCCAGCACCTCGCCGTCGTGGCGAAAGGCCTCGGCCGCGGCGACGATGCACAATTCGGCCAGGGTGTAGTCGGTTGCTGCTGTAGACATGTGGTGTTCTCCCTCGCCAATCAGTAAGTGGGCAGTTCAAGCGCCTTGATGGCGTCGAGCCCGCCGACGTTGCGCTGGTATTCCGCTTCATCGGCGCCCAGGTATTTCTGCAGGTAGCCCTCAATGCCACCGTCCTTCACCGAGGCGGTGTAGGCCTTGAAATGGGCCACGTCGAAACCGTACAGGGGATTGCAGGAGGTCGGGTGGGCACCGCCGGGAATTTCCACCACGGCGCTGGTCGCAGAGCGCTCCCAGAACACTTCCCGGGCGCGGGCTGGATCCTGGAAAAACTCGCTGTCTACCAGCTCGTCACAGGAAACGATGGTGGTCGCGGCGGCGCGGGCAAACCAGTCGTCCATGTAGTGGTCGGGGCCGGCTATCTGGCAGACGCCGCGGAAGTCCGCGCGGTCGACGTGCAGCAGGGACACGTCCAGCTTCAGCGCCGGCATGGCCACCCATTCCTTGTCGTCATAGGGGCTGTCAATCAGCTTTATGTCCGGGTTGTGGGTCAGTACGTCGGTGCCCAGACCCACCTCGGTGGGGATAAAGGGCAGGCCCCAGGCCGCAGCACGGAGGCCCAACAGCAGCATGCCTTCGTCGATCTCCATCACCTCAATGGCACCGCTCTGGCGGGCCTGGCGGAAATAGGGTTCCAGCGGAATGAAATCCAGGGACACGAAGGCAAACACCAGCTTCTTCACCTTGCCGGCCGCGCACAGCATGCCGACATCGGCGCCGCCGTAGGCGACCACGGTCAGGTCCTTCAGGTCCGAGCGGAGAATTTCCCGCACCAGCGCCATGGGCTTGCGCCGGGGGCCCCAGCCACCAATGCCGATGGTCATGCCGTCTTCGATTTGTGCCACCGCGTCGCGGGCACTGAGCCGTTTATCCATGTTGCCTTCCTTCAGCTGACGATCCGCGCCATGCGGTAATCGTGTTTGACAAAATTGACCCCGAGGGTGCTCTCCGTGCGCCGCACGCCGGGGATACCGCTGATGCGCTGGTGCACGAACTCCGCGAGGTGCTCATTGCTGCGCACCATGGTGATGGCGAGGATGTCCGAGCGCCCCAGCATCTCGCCGACAAAACCCAGCTCCCCAATCGCGGCCAGCGCCTGGGCGACGGCCTGTACCTGATGGCTGCGCTCGACCTCGATCCAGATCCAGGCGAGTGAACCGTTGCGAAAGCGGTCGATATTGGTGATGGCGGTAATGCGAATCTGCTTCTCCGCCTCCATGCGTTTCACCCGGGCGCGCACGGTGCCCTCGGTCACGCCCAGCTCGGACGCGATCTGACGGTTACTGATGCGCGCGTCCTCGGACAGCCGCGCCACAATCTGCCGGTCCACCCCGTCCAGTTTGCGGCCACCGCTCACTGCACTTCACCGTCGTGGAACGGGACCCAGTCCGGCTGGTTCTTCAGCACATTGACCGCCAGTGACGGGGTCAGCCGCCGCACCCCGGCCATGGTGGCAATGCGCTCCTGCAGCAGACGGTGCAGGGCATCCTGGTCCTCCGCCACCATCAGGATCTCCAGATCCTGAGCGCCTACCACCACGTTCACCGAGAACACCTCGGGAATCATCGCCAGCTCCCGGGCCACTTCCTCCGGGGAACGGTTCTCCACCTGTACACCGATGGCCAGCAACATGCCGTAGCCCGCGGCCTCGATATCTGTGACCGCCACCACGCGCATGGTGCGGGAGTCCTCCAGGCGCCGGATCCGGGCGCGCACAGTGGCCTCGGTCAGGCCCAGCTCCCGCGCGATCGAACGGTACGGCAGGCGGCCATCGTCCCGCAGCAGGGCGATAATGCGGTGGTCAGTATCGTCCAGCTCGATCTGGGCGGCACTGGCCTGGCGCTGTGGACTCAGGGCCACTAGCCCGGCTCCGCCGCTGCGCGCTGGCGCAGCTCGTTTTTCAGCACCTTGCCGCCGGCATTCATTGGCAGCTCGCTGACAAATCGCACCTGCCGCGGCACCTTGTAATTCGCCATGTTCTCGCGTGACCAGGCAATCACGGCCTGCTCGTCCAACTCCGCACCCGGCGCGGGCACGATCCAGGCGCAGGCGACCTCACCCATACGCTCATCGGGGACCCCGATCACCGCGGCCCGGGCGACGCCGGGCATGCTGTGCAGGCTGTTCTCGATTTCCGCCGGGTAGCAGTTGAAGCCGCCGACGATGAACATGTCCTTGATCCGGTCGGTGATGCGGACATAGCCGTCCTCGTCCATCACCCCCACATCCCCGGTCTGCAGCCAGCCGTCGGCGGTGATGGTGCGGGCGGTCTCAGCCGGGTCATCCAGGTAGCCCTGCATGACGTTGTAGCCGCGGCACCAGATCTCACCCTCGCTGCC
>JBLRXF010000061.1:0-11597 GCA_047920875.1 Haliea sp.
AGCATTATAGGGCGCAGTGAGGATTGAAGTCATGCGCTGCCAGCTCACGATGGTGCAGGGCCCTGAGGGGGACCATACTCATGATCTACCGTTTGCTCCTGGGCCTCAGCATGGGATTGGTGCTGAGCGCTTGCCAACAGTACGACTTCAGTGTCAACGAGCGGGTGGTCTACAGCCCGCGCCCACTGCTGACCGATTACCGGATTCCCGACCCAGCTCTGCGCGACTGCGTAGCGCGCACTATCAATGACAACCGAATCAGCAGTGTAGGCCAGCTGCAGGAGCTGGCGTGCAGCGGCGCGAATATCAGGAGTCTGGAGGGACTGGGCCAGTTCTCCAGCCTGAGCCGGATTGACCTGGCGGGCAATGCCATCGCCGACATCGGCGAGCTGAGGGTCCTGCTGGAGCTGCGCGCACTGCTGCTGGACGACAACCGCATCGAGGACGCGAGCCCGCTGTATCGCTTGCCGGAACTGTCGATGTTGAGCCTGGACGGCAACAGCGGCCTGCGCTGCCCTGGAGCGGAACAGCTGCAATCACTGCAGCAACTGACCCTGCCCCGCCACTGCCGCTAGCGACAGCCAGTCAAACCCGAGATCCTGGGCGGCAAAGACCACGCGCTCGTCCAGGGGACCGTAGACCGCCGTCAGTGCGGCAGCCGCGCGCTCCGGGCAGTTATTGTTCTCGCTGATGTGGGCCAGCACCAGATGGTGCAAATGCTCTGTGCCCAGCTGTTGCAGCAATTCGGCTGCCTGATGGTTGTTCAGATGCCCCCAATCCCCTGCGACCCGCCGTTTCAGGGCGGGTGGATAACCGCCACGCCGCAGCATCTCCAGATCGTGATTGAACTCCAGGATCAACGCATCGCAGCCCTGAAAGCGCTCCACGACGTGGCTGGTCACGCTGCCCAGATCCGTCAGTATGCCCAGGCTGCGACCGCCGTGTCTGAGGCGAAACTGGCAGGGTTCGCGGGCATCGTGCGGTACGGCCACCGCCTCCACCTCGAGGTGACCGACGTGGAAACGGTGCTCACAGTTGAAGCGGACCACCTCTGGGCAACCCCGGAGGCGGCCGCTGTTCCAGGTGCCCTGGGTCAGGTAAACAGGGATGTTGAACTGGCGCGCCAGACGGCTGACGCCGGCACTGTGGTCGCTGTGCTCGTGAGTCACCAGGATTGCGCTCAATTGTTCAGGCTGCAGGCCCAGCAGCGCCAGCCTGCGCCGGGTCTCCCGGACGGAAAACCCGCAGTCAACCAGCACAGTGGTATCGCCCGCTGTCACCACCGTGGCATTGCCCTTGCTGCCGCTGCCCAGAGAGGCGAAGCGCAACACGGCGGCGGGCCTCAGTTAATGTTGCCCTTGATCAGGGCCAGCAATTCCTGCTCGTCACGCTTCTCGAGCGGGCCCTCAGCGGCGGCCAGCGGAGCCAGACGCACGGTGACCGCGCGCTCGCCGGCGGCGGCAACGGTAATCAGAAACTCGCGGTTGGCCAGCGGATCGGCGTCACTGCCGGAGAACAGCCGCGAGAACCAGCCCTTCTTCTCCTCGGCCTGTTCCCCCAGATAGCGAACGAAGTAGGTCCCTTCACTGCGATCGCGGTCGGTGATCTCGAAACGGGAGTCTTCCAGGGCCTTGGCCAGCGCTGCCCAGGCGCGGGTGAACGGCAGGCCAACCTGAATATAGGTATAGCCGGCATCCGCCTCCTCGAGCGAAATCTTGCCCTCGGCACTCATGGCTCGATCTGCAATCATGGACACCGGCGCGGAATCTGCGCTGTTGGCAATGAACTGGGCAACTGCACGCAGCATCTCGCCTTCCTGGGCAACGTTGTTCGACAGTGCGGGCCAGGTGTTGACGTCGCCGACCTGGTCCATCTGCAGGACATGGAGTTCACTGCTGCCGCGCTGAACACCCTGTTCTATCCGGAAGCGGAAGCGCGATGACATTGCCTGACCTTCGAGTTCCAGCCAATCGCTGTCAATAATGCCAGCTTGGGCGTCCACTCGGGATACCGGGATGCCTGCAGCGGCGAGGAAGCTGCGCACCTGTGGCCACAGCTGCCCCGGGGCAATGGAAACCAAGGCCCAGCTCTCGTCGCCCAGGGATTGTATGCGGACCACGTCCTCCCCGGCACCCGCCACCAGGGGAGTAGGCCTCGGCACCTCGAATTTGCCGTCCATGACCAGGCTGTCCCGCACCGGCGGGATAGGGTAGATCTCCTGCAGCGCGGAATCGTCCTTGCCTTCAGGGAGCCGGATGGGCGCCCGCTCACGGGCCTGCTTATAGTCCTCGGAGGTGTCGGGAAACATGCCCTCCTCTCCAAACAGGTAGCTGCAGGCGCTGGCGCTGAGCACCAGCGTGGTCGCCACTAGCGCGCGCACGAAAAACCCTGTGTGATCTGTCATTAAATTCCTGCTGCCTCCAAAGCTGCCAGAACCTGCGCATGGTAGCGCTCGTCCAGTGGGGTCAAGGGTAACCGAATGCCCGCTTCAATCAAGCCGCGCTGCTGCATCGCCCACTTCACCGGAATCGGATTGGCCTCCAGAAAGAGCGCCCGGTTGAGACCCGACAGCCGATCGTTGATCAGGGAGGCCTGTTGGCGGTTACCTGCCAGGGCCAGCCGACACAGCTCTGCCAGCTGCCGGGGGGCGATATTGGCGGTTACCGAGACGTTACCGTGACCACCGGCAAGGATCAATTCCATTGCCGTCGGGTCGTCGCCGGAATAAATGGCGAAGTCAGGCGAACAGCGCGCCTTGAAGTCCGGCACCCGGGACAGGTCACCCGTGGCATCCTTGATGCCAACGATATTGTCGAGCTCGGACAACCGGACCACGGTGTCATTGTCCATATCGACCGCGGTGCGACCGGGGACGTTGTACAGAATCTGCGGAATGGACACTGCCGCAGCCACTGCCTTGAAATGCTCGTAGAGGCCGCGCTGGGTCGGGCGGTTATAGTAGGGAGTGACGAGCAGGCAGGCATCGGCACCGTTGCGGGCGGCGGAAGCAGTCAGCTCAATGGCTTCACGGGTGGAGTTGGCGCCGGTTCCCGCAACAACGGGGATACGCCCGGCAACGTAGTTCACACAGTGCTTGATCACCTCCAGATGCTCGGGAACGCTCAGTGTTGCACTTTCTCCGGTAGTGCCAACTGCTCCGATAGCGCTGGTGCCGGCGGTAATGTGCATGTCGAGCAACCGCTCCAGGCTCTCCCAGTCGAGGCTGCCATCCGCATGCATGGGCGTCACGAGCGCGACGATACTGCCGGTAATCATTGAAACTCTCCAGAATTGTGCCGGGCTCGGCCACCTGCTCAGGAGGTGCCGGAAAAGAAGTGGGCAATTATCCATGCCGGGGCCAGGATGACAACCGGATTGCGGTAAAATGAACCGCTGCCCGAAAAGGCAGTCTCAAGCCCCTGAACCAGATCGCGGAGTATACCATGAGAGACACCCAGCGGATGCGCTGTCGCGCGCCATGGCTCCTGCTGCCACTGCTGATCCTGTTGACCGTGCCGGTGGCGGCACAGGACCGGGTGTGGATCAGCGAACTGTCGCCCCTGGACCGCCAGTACATGATCCACCAGCGCGCGAGCATCGAGGATCTTGCGCGCCGACATCTCGGTCACGGTTTTAGCGGCCAGAAGGACCGGGACCTCGACCTGCTGCAGCGTCTGCTCGACCGCGGGCTGGTGCGCGCAGACCAGACTGCGGAGCTGCAGGCCATGGGCATGATCATGGGAGACCTGCTGGCAGACGAGCTGGGTATGCATTGGGTCGTTTATGAAGACAAGCTGGGGCGCAGCCGGGCGCTGCGCTATCGCGAGACAGACAACTATCTGTTCCCCATGACCATGATTTCCCGGCGTCAGGAGGCTGCCAACCTGCGCCCGGTGGAGGACATCTACCAGCGCGCAGTGGCCACGATCACGCCCCATCGCGCCCCTCTGCCGTTCCAGTAGCCAGCTGGCAAATACCTTTTCTGACGAGTAGAATGGTCGCTCTCCCGCCCTGGATCTGACATCGCATGAGCGAGCAAGCTGCCGGCCTGGAACTGCAGCGCAATGACGCCGAGCTGACGGCTGTTCTGCACCTCCGCGGCGACTGGATTCAGGGCACGGACCTTCCTCTTTTTTCCCGACTGAAGATACTCCTGGACGCTGCCGGGCCACGGCAACTGACCCTGAACAGCAGTGGGCTCGGGCAGTGGGACTCACTGCTGATGGCATTCCTGCTGCAATGTCACAACTATTGCCGGAAGCAGAACATTGAGCTTCTGAGTGACGACCTGCCGGACAACGCCCAGCGCCTGCTGCGCATTGCCACCTCCGTCCCGCCCCAGAGCCGCGAGCAGAGCCCCCGCAGCCGCTGGTGGCAGGGTGCACACCCGCTGTCACTGCTGCGGGATCTGATCGACGATATGCGCCTGTCGCTGGCATTCTTCGGCGATGTCTGCGTCGCCCTCTGGGCACTGCTGCGGGGCCGGGCCAATACCCGGTTCACGGATTTCCGCCACTTCTGCTATCAAGCCGGCCCGGACGCCTTCGCCATCATCAGTCTTACCAGCATACTGGTCGGCATGATCCTGGGCTACCTGGGCGCGGTGCAGCTGCAGCAGTTCGGCGCTGGCATCTTTGTCGCCGACCTGGTGGTGATCGGCCTGCTGCGGGAGATGGGCGTGCTGATGACGGCTGTCGTGATGGCCGGGCGCACCGGTGCAGCCTATGCGGCGCAGCTGGGGACCATGCAGGCCAGTGAGGAGATCGACGCCGTGCGCACCATGGGCATCTCCCCCATCGAATTCCTGGTGACACCGCGGATCCTGGCGCTGGTGGTGATGATGCCGCTGCTGACCATCTATGCCAACCTCCTCGGCATCGTCGGCGGCGGCATCGTCGCGGGCGGCATGGGCATCTCCATGCTGCAGTACAGCAGCCAGGCCGCTGGCGCCATCAGTCTTGCCCACATTGGCGTGGGCCTGCTGAAGAGCGTGGTATTCGCCATCCTGATCGCCATCGCCGGCTGCCGCTCCGGGATGCAGTCCGGCCGCGACTCAGCCGGCGTGGGCCAGGCGGCAACGGAGGCCGTGGTCACTGCCCTGGTCTATCTGATCGTGGCGGACGCGGCGATCAATATCCTGTTCCAGCACCTGGGCGTGTGATGAACGACAGCGCCCGCGAGGTCCATATCGAAGTCCGCAACCTGACCATGGCCTTTGGCAGCAAGGTCATTCAACGCGACCTCGACTTCCCGATCTACCGCGGCGACATCTTTGTCATCATGGGGGGCAGCGGCTGCGGCAAGAGCACCCTGCTCAAGCACATGCTGGGGCTGATCGAACCCGCCGCCGGCGACATCCTCTACGCGAGCAGGAGCTTCACCGGCGCCAGCGGCGCCGAACGCGACATCATGCGGCGAAGCTGGGGAATCACCTATCAGTCTGGCGGCCTGTTCAGCGCCATGACCCTGGAGCAGAACGTCAGCCTGCCACTGCAGCTCTACACCGACTACACAGCCACGCAGATCGCCGACGTGGTGGATTACAAGCTTTCACTGGTGGGTCTTGGCGGATTCCAACGCTATTATCCGGCGGAGATCAGCGGTGGCATGCGCAAGCGCGCGGCGCTGGCCAGGGCCATCGCCCTGGACCCGCAAATCCTGTTCTTCGATGAACCCTCGGCGGGCCTGGACCCGATCAGCTCCAGGCTGCTGGATGACCTGATCCTGCAGCTGAAAGAATCTATCGGCGCCACCGTGGTCATGGTGACGCACGAGCTGCCGAGCATATTCGCGATTGCGACCAACAGCGTCTATCTGGACGCCAGCAGCCGCACCATGATTGACTATGGTGATCCGAGGCAGTTGCGTGACAGCAGCGAACAGCCCGTCGTGCGCCAATTCCTGGCGCGCAGCGCTGCCGCAGAGGAGGATCAGGCCAGTGAGTGACGAACACCCGCACAGCGTCGCCATAGGCGGCTTCATCATCGGTGCATTGCTGATCATGGTGGCAACGCTGCTGTTTGTGCTCGGTTCCGGCCTGGGCGCCGAGCGCACCCGGGTGGTCATGGTATTCGACAGCTCGGTCAAGGGCTTGAGCGTCGGTGCCCCGGTGGCACTGCGGGGGGTGGAAATCGGCCAGGTGACCGGGATCAACCTGATCCTCGAGAGCGACACCGCCAACCTGATCATGCTGGTGGAAGCCGACGTGTCCAGTGCCAATGTGCAGAGCAGCCAGCGCGCCTCGGCAGAAATGATTGACGATCTGATCGCCCGCGGCCTCCGTGCCCAGCTCAACCTGCAGAGTCTGCTCACCGGGCTTCTCTACGTGCAGCTGGATTTCCACCCGGGCACACCGGCGCTGCTGGCCCAGATTGACAGCGAGTACACGCAGATTCCAACGATTCCCACCGGCATGGAGAAGTTCACCCGCCAGATCGAGTCCCTGGACATCGCCCAGATCGCCGCGGATGTGCAGAGCATTGCCGCAGGCATCGACCAGTTCATCGGCCAGGAGGAGTTTCGCCAACTACCGGAAGAACTGGGCAAAACTCTCGCTGGCGTGCAGTCGCTGACTGCGGAGCTGCAGGCAGCCGTCGCCAGCGCCGGTCCCGGCCTGACGCAGGTGCTGACCAGTACCGACCAGCTGGTGAATCAGGCAAGCGAAGCGCTGCCGGCGCTGAACACCATGCTTGAGCAGAACCTGGCCACGCTGCAGGCCGCGGCTGCGGCCTTCGAGAACACCATGACGGAAATCGATGGCCTGGTGGCCCCTGACTCGGCCACGACCTACCAGCTCAACCAGGCGCTGCGGGAGCTGGCCATGGCCGGGCGCGCGTTGCAGCTGTTGGCCAAGACCATTGAGGAGCAGCCGGAGTCGCTGCTCCGAGGCAAAAGCGAGGATAAGCCATGACCCGGATTCGACTGCTCTCTGGCGTGGCCGCGATGCTGCTGCTGGCTGCCTGTGGCAGCTCGCCGCAGCACAACTTCTATCTGCTGAGCGCAGAAAGCCGGGGCGGTGCCAGCGGCCAGTCTCCCTCTCTGGGGATTGGCCCCATCGAGATTCCCGAATACCTGAACCGCAACAGCCTGGTCTACAGCCGCGGCAGCAACCAGCTGCATATCGCCAACTTTGAGCGCTGGGCGGAGCCGCTGGAGGACGGCATCCAGCGCGTGCTGGGATTGAACCTGGCTGCGCAGCTGGGAACCCAGAACATCCGTCCGCACCCCTGGCAGCGCACAGATACGCCCGCCTATGCGGTGCAGCTCTGGGTGCTGTCGCTGGACGCCGCCGGCCAGGAGGCGGAGCTGGTCGTTGAATGGCGGGTATCACGGCCGGGCGAATCCGCCCCCCTGGAACGGCGGATCAGCCGCCTGTCCCAGCCGCTGCCCGGGCCTGAGTGGCAGGCCGCTGACGCCGCGGGCGCCTACAGTAAACTGCTGCAGGCGCTCAGCGCGGAGATCGCTGCGGTGATTCGCGACGCCGAGGCCATTAGCGACAGCTGATCAGAAGCCGTCGCTGCGCAGCATGGCGTCGGAGCCGCCATCGACGAAAAACACCGAACCACAGACGAAATCCGCCTCATCGCTGAGCATGAAGCGCATGACGTTGGCGATCTGGTCCGGCTGCGCCGCCTCACCCCAGGGTACGCTGGCGCCAAACTGGCGCATCAGGTCGCCGAGTTCGGGATCCTTGAATACCTGGTCTGCCAGCGGCGTCATCGTGATTCCGGGTGCCACCGCGTTGACCCGCACGCCGGCCTTGGCCCAGGCCACCACGTTGCGACGCATCCACACAACCAACGCACATTTGGAACCGGAGTAGACGGTCTGCCCGTGCTCGGCGGCGGCCAGGCCGAGTGCCGCGGCCTCATCGCCTGCCAGAAAGGCCTGCACCAGCGGATGCGCAACCGGCGTCATGGGTGCGGAATTGGAGCTCACCAGCAACACCGTACCCCGGCGTTTGCCCAGCAGGTCCTGCAGGCCGGTGGCCAGGTCGACAGCGCCGAAGTAATTCACCGCGGCGATGGTGCGCGAAGGTGCGACCGGCGGCAGGCCGGCGCAGGCGATAAAGCCGTCGAGGCCGTCCGCTGCGCGCGCCCGCACCGCCGCCAGGGCGGAGTCCCTGCCGCTGCTGATGGAGAGGTCGGCAATGACGTCGCCTTCCTTGATATCGATGGAGATGACTTCGTGCCCGGCCCGCTGCAGCTGCTGGCGCAGGGCGGCGCCGATGCCCGTCGCCCCACCTGTCATTGCATAAACTTTCATCTTGCCTGGCCCTCATTGGATCGTGGAGCGCCATTCTCGCCCAGCCCGCGCCGCAGTGGTAACTACAAGGTCTGCATTGGTATACCCGCCGCTACAGAAGCTCGCGCCACCGCCCGCAACCTTGCCTGCCCAGGGGGCGAATAGTACTCTGCAGGCCGCGTATCAGCGGAGTACATGCCATGAGCAACAAACCCCTCGCCCCGGCGATTGAGGGCTGGTTCACCCTGGACGAGCAGCCGCGGCTGATCGGCAGCCAGTGCTGCGCCTGCGGCACCTATTTCTTTCCCAAGCAGAACCGCTACTGCAAGAATCCGGACTGCGACAGTACCGACTTTCGCGAGGTACCCCTGAGCCGCACCGGGCGCATCTGGAGCTACACCAACGCCTGCTACCAGCCGCCGGCGCCCTTTGTTGCCGCCGAGCCCTTCGAGCCCTACACCATTGCCGCGGTGACGCTGGAGGAAGAACAGATGACCGTTCTCGGCCAGGTGGTTACCGGGGTTGGGGTGACGGACCTGAAGGTGGGCATGGAGATGGAACTGGTGCTGGAGCCGCTGCACGAGACCGAGGACGACATCAAGATGACCTGGAAGTGGCGCCCGCTTGCCAGCCAGGGAGGGCAGCACTGATGAGCAATGAAATCGCCATTATCGGCGCCGGCATGCACCCCTGGGGCAAGTGGGGCCACAATTTTGTCGAATACGGCGTGGCCGCGGCCCGCGAGGCCCTCGCGGACGCCGGCATCCCCTGGCGCGATGTCAAGTTCGTCTCCGGCGGCGCCACCGTGCGCTGTGGTTACCCCGGCTACGTGGCCGGCGCCACCTTCGCCCAGGCTCTGGGCTGGCAGGGCTGCGAAGTCAACACCTCCTACGCCGCCTGCGCCTCCGGCTCCCAGGCCCTCGCTGCCGCCCGCAACAAGATCCTGGCCGGGGACTGCGAGGTCGCGCTGGTAGTCGGCGCGGACACCACCCCCAAGGGCTTCCTGGCGCCCGCCGGCGGCTATCGCCCGGAAGACCCGGACTGGGTGCGCTTCTATCTCGGCATCACCAACCCCACCTACTTTGCCCTCTACGCCCGCCGGCGCATGGATGTGTACGGGGACACCCTGGAGGACTTCGCCGCAGTCAAGGTCAAGAACTCGCTGATCGGCAGCAAGAACCCCCGCGCCCGCTACCGCAAGTGTTTCACCGCCGAGGATGTGGCCGCCTCGGCCATGGTTGCCGACCCGCTGCGGCTGATGGACATCTGCGCCACCAGCGACGGCGGCGCTGCCCTGATCGTCTGCAGCCTGGACTACGCCAGGCGCATCGGCAAGGGCGACGCCCCGCGCATCGCGGCCATCTCCACGGTCACCCCGAGCTTCGCCAGCGCGGTGGTGGAGATGCCCGACATCGCCACCGATTCAGCCGCCGCAGCCGGCATCGATGCCCACAGCTTCCGCGCGGCGCTGCCGGTAAAAGCCTATGAGGAGGCCGGTATTGGCCCGGAGGATGTCGATCTTGCGGAAGTCTACGATCTGTCGACCGCGCTGGAACTGGACTGGATCGAGGACCTGCAACTCGCTCCCCGCGGGGAGGCAGCACAGCTGCTGCGCCGCGGGGATACCGCAGTTGGCGGCAAGATCCCGGTAAATGCTTCCGGTGGCCTCGCCTGCTTCGGCGAAGCGGTTCCCGCCCAGGCTCTTGCCCAGGTCTGCGAACTTACCTGGCAGCTGCGCGGCATGTGCGGCGACCGCCAGGTGCAGGGCGCGAAGGTCGGCATCACCGCCAACCAGGGGCTGTTCGGGCATGGCAGTTCGGTGATTGTGAAACGCTGAAGCTGGACTATCCAAGGCTCGAAACGCAGAAAGGGCCCGAGGGCCCTTTCTTTGCAGGCACGGTCGCCATGGGAGATCTCGTCTTTCGTCAACCATCTTGGCCTGTTGCCTGCGCTGCCAAGCGCGTGACATAGCGCCCGCGCTAGCACCGCTCCAGCCCTTCAATCTGCGCCGCCGCATCCAGCACCCGCCGCGCCTCATCCACGTGCATGGTCTCGATCAGCTTGCCGTCCAGCACCGCCACGCCCTTGCCCTGATTCGTCGCCTGCTCCCAGCATTCCAGCAGTCGGCGCGCCTGCTCTACGGCGTCGGCGCTGGGGCCAAAGACCGCATTGGTCGCAGCAATCTGCGCGGGGTGGATCAGGGTCTTGCCGTCAAAACCCAGGGCCCGGCCTTGCGCGCAGACGGCGCGCAGGCCCTCTTCGTTCTGGATGTCCAGATAGACGCCGTCCAGCACCGTGACACCAGCCAGGCGCGCAGCCAGCACGCAGCGGCCCAGGGCGTACTGCAAACCGCTGCGCGCGGGGTCAGGCGGCAGGCGCAGTTCATAGGCAAGATCCGTCGTCCCCATCAACAGCGCGGTCAGTCGACCATAAGCCGCAATGGCCTCCACATTGGCCACGCCGGCCGGCGTCTCGATCATGGCCCACAGACGCATGTCCGAGCGCTGCAGCTCTTCCAGCAGGACCGACACAGCGTGCAGCTGAGCCACGGACTCGACCTTGGGCAGGCACACCGTAGTGACGGAGCTTGCCGCCAGGGCACGAATATCCGCCTCGCCCCAGGGCGTTGCCAGCGCGTTGCAGCGCGCCACCAGTTGCCGGGGACCGTAGCCGCCCGCGGCGAGCTGGGCGACCAGCTGATCCCGGGCCTCGGCCTTTTTCCCAGGCGCCACCGCGTCTTCCAGGTCGAAGACCACGGCATCCACGGGCAGTTCGCGGGCTTTGTCCATAGCCCGCTGGTTAATGGCCGGCATGTAGAGGGCGGAACGCAGCAGAGCGGTCAAGGGCGTGTTTTCTCCTGGGGTTAGAGCGCGGGCGCCGGCGCTGCTTCAGCAGACTCAGCACCCCGTATCGAGGCTCGCTTCAGATAGGCAACCAGATCGGCACGCTGCTGCGGATCAGGGATGCCGCGAGCCATCATGGTGGTGTCGGGGAACATCGCCAGCGGGTCTGCCAGCCACAGGAAGAGCAGCTGCGGGGTCCAGACAAATTGTGCTTCGCGAAAGGTCTCCGAGTAATGCTCGAATCCCGCCTGTTTGCCGGCCACCTGGCCGAAAATGCGGTGCAGGTTCGGGCCGTTGTTGTGGCCCACCTCCTTCTCGGGGTAGTGGCAGGTGCGGCATTGGCCAAACACCAGGCGACCCCGTTCGTAGTCACCCTCGGGCATTACCGGCGCAGCATCCTGCGCCCATGGTGTCGGAGCAGCAGTAGCCAGCATCATGCAGATGATCCAGCGCTTCATGCGTTCGCCCTCCTGCCTGCGGCGGCGATACCGGCGCGGCGCCCGTAGAAGG
>JBLRXF010000062.1:0-11568 GCA_047920875.1 Haliea sp.
GCCGCTCGGCGCTGACGTCGCCCATGGATTCAAGCTCGGCGTCCAGATTGCCGCCGAGCACGATATCGGTACCGCGGCCCGCCATGTTGGTGGCGATGGTAACCACCCCGGGGCGGCCGGCCTGGGCAATGATCTCGGCCTCCTGCTCGTGATACTTGGCGTTCAAGACCTTGTGCTGGATGCCGGCCTTGCGGAAGCGCTGGGACAGCTCCTCGGAGGTCTCCACCGAGGCGGTACCCACCAGCACCGGCGCGCCCTTTTCCATGCAGTCCTTGACGTCGGAGAGAATGGCCTCGAACTTCTCCTCCCGGGTGAGATACACCAAGTCGTTGAGATCGATGCGCTGGGGCGGCTTGTTCGCCGGAATGACCAGCACATCGAGACCGTAGATCTGGCGGAATTCGAAGGCCTCGGTGTCCGCGGTGCCGGTCATACCCGACAGTTTCTTGTAGAGGCGGAAATAGTTCTGGAAGGTGGTGGAGGCCAGGGTCTGGCTCTCGCTCTGGATGCGCACGCCCTCCTTGGCCTCGATGGCCTGGTGCAGACCCTCGGAAAGGCGCCGGCCCGCCATGGTACGGCCGGTGTGTTCGTCAATCAGCACCACCTGGCCGTCCTGCACGATGTACTCCACATCGCGATGAAACAGGGCGTGGGCCCGCAGCCCGGAATAAACGTGGTGCAACAGGTTGAGATTGGTCGCGGCGTAGAGGCTGTCGCCCTCTTCCAGCAAGCCCTCCCTGGTCAGCAGTTCCTCCACCTGTTCATGGCCTGCCTCGGTCAGTTCGATCTGGCGCTGCTTCTCATCCACCGAAAAGTGCCCGGGCTCTTCCTCGCTGTCGCGGCGCAGGGACGGAATCAGCTTGTTGATCTTCTGGTACAGGACCGAGCTGTCCTCGGAGGCGCCGGAAATTACCAGCGGCGTTCGCGCCTCGTCGATCAGGATGGAATCCACCTCGTCGACAATCGCGAAGGCCAGTTCACCCTGCATCTTGTCCTCACGGCGGAAGGCCATGTTGTCCCGCAGATAGTCGAAACCGAACTCGTTATTGGTACCGTAAATGATATCGGCACTGTAGGCTTCGCGTTTCTGCTCCTGGGTCTGGCCGGATTTCACCACGCCCACGGACACACCGAGGAAACGGTACAGGGGCGACATCCAGTGGGCGTCGCGCCCCGCCAGGTAGTCGTTGACGGTGATCAGGTGCACGCTGTTGCCAGCCAGCGCATTGAGATACGCCGGCAGGGTGGCCACCAGTGTCTTGCCCTCACCGGTGCGCATTTCGGCGATCTTGCCCTCGTGCAGGGCCATGCCACCGATCAGCTGTACATCAAAATGGCGCATGCCCAGTGTGCGCTCCCCCGCCTCGCGGGCCACGGCGAAAGCTTCCGGGAGGATCTTGTCCACGGTCTCGCCGCCTTGCAGGCGCTGGCGGAACTCGTCTGTCTTGGCCGCAAGGGCGGTGTCGTCCAGCGCTTTCATGGCGTCGGCCAGGCCGTTGATCTGGCGCACCACCTTGCCCATGCGCTTCAGCTCCCGGTCATTGCGGGTGCCGAAGATTTTCTTCATCGTCGTCGTAATCATTGTGGGTCACTGCGTTAAACGTCAGGGCGCCACCCAGGTCACTGAGGGGCCGGGCGGAGGGATGATATCAGGTTTTGGAGCGGTTCAGCGGTGGGTGCGATGCACGTAGCTGGAGGGGTCGACGGGGCGGCCGTGCTTGTACACTTCGAAGTGCACGTGGGGACCGGTGGCGCGGCCGCTGGAGCCCATCAGGGCAACGGGCTGCCCCTTGCGCACGAGATCGCCGGGCTCGACCAGATTTTCCTGATTGTGCGCGTAGCGTGTCACCAGCCCATCGCCGTGGGAGACTTCCACCATCTTGCCGTAGCCGCTGTCATCCCTGCCAGAGAAGGTTACAACCCCGGCGGCAACAGCAATCACGTTGGATCCGGGCTTGCCGGCAAAGTCGATGCCATAGTGGGCTGCGCGCTTGCCGGTGAAAGGGTCCGTGCGCGAACCGAAGCCGGACGATATCCAGCCTTTCTCGACCGGGCGACCGGAGATCCAGGCCTGGTCGTCGAGCTTGCGGTGAGTAAGGAGGGTCTCGAGTATTTCCAGCTGCTGTTCCCGCTGATCGAGTTTACTGGCGAAGCTCTGCAGCTCGCCGGTAAGATCCGGCGCCAGATACTCGACATTGAACTCACCTGCGAGTGGGCCACCAATCGCAGGTGGCTGGCTGAAATCGAACTCCCCGTCCTGCAGGTTGGCCATCGCGGTCAAGTGCTCACCCAGCGCGTCGAGGCGTGTCATCCGCGCCTGCAGTTCCGCCAGGTTCATGGTCATGGCCTGCAGCTTGCGCTCGGCTTCCAGGCGCAGGGACTCGAATTCGGTGGATTGGGAGGCAAGTTCGTCTTGCAGGGTACCGAGGGAGGTGTCGCGGAGATCGCGGGCCTGGCTTTCCTGGCCCACAAGATACCCGAGTGCCACCAGCCCCAGTGGCAGTCCGAGACAGCACAGGGATACCAGGGCACGGGACCAGCGACCTAACTCTATCGAGCGGGAGCCGCCGTGCTTTCGGGGTATTAGAATGACCTTCATTTGCAACCGGCTGCAAAGCACTGAGGCGGGAGTGTGCCATAGTACCGGAAATATTACCAACATCTATTTCGGTCATGGGGCGATCGCGCGGGGACCGCGCTCCTACAATCCCACCACCTTTGTGGGAAAATCAGGCGGCGACGGGGTTGAGCGCGTAAGAGATGGGGGCGGTGGCTTCGTCGTCGAAGGTGACCATTTCCCAGGCATCCGGCTGGGCGATCAATGCCCGGAGGACGGCATTGTTCAGGGCGTGGCCGGACTTATGCGCCCGGTACTCGCCGATCACACCGTAGCCCAGCAAGTAGAGGTCGCCAATGGCGTCGAGGATCTTGTGCTTGACGAACTCGTCATCGTAGCGGAGGCCATCCTGGTTGAGGATGCGGTACTCGTCCACCACGATGGCGTTATCGACGCTGCCGCCCCGGGCCAGGCCCTGGGAGCGCAGGTACTCGATTTCGTGCATGAAGCCGAAGGTGCGGGCGCGACTCACCTCCTTGACGAAGGAGGTGCTGGAAAAGTCGATCTCGGCGTGGGGCGAACGCTCGCGAAACACCGGGTGATCGAAATCGATGGAAAACGAGACCTTGAAGCCATCAAAGGGGAGAAAGCTGGCTGTCTTGTCTCCGTCTTCCACCGTGACCGGACGCTTGATGCGGATGAATTTCTTCGCCGCGTTCTGCTCCTCGATACCAGCGGACTGGATCAGGAACACAAAGGGGCCCGCACTGCCATCCATGATCGGCACTTCCGACGCACTGAGATCGACGAACGCATTGTCGATCCCGAGGCCCGCCATTGCCGACAGCAGGTGCTCGACCGTGGACACCTTCTCGCCATTGGCGATCAGGGTCGTCGAGAGGGTGGTTTCCCTGACGTTCTCGGCCCGGGCAGGAATCTCGACCACAGGGTCCAGATCCACGCGCCGAAACACGATCCCGGCGTTGATCGGAGCCGGGCACAGGGTGAGATAAACCTTCTCACCCGTATGCAGGCCCACGCCCGTCGCCTTGATGGCGTTGCGCAATGTACGCTGTCGAATCATAGCTCTTCACCCATCGTCGGTGCCCTGCGGTCAGCGGGGCGCCCGATACCGATGTCGGAAGGGCCCTGCTAGTCCGCCTGTCGCCGCAAAAATGCGGGAATGTCAAAATAATCGCTGCCGGCAGCCGCCGCGGCCTGACCGCCACCTGCAGCCCGTGCCCGCCGCTGGCTGGTGGGAAGATCCAGCTCGCGGTAGTCCAGCTCATCGCTGACCACCTCGACCGGACGTGGCGCCGCTTCCACCACCTGCAGCGTCGCTGCTCTCACCACTTCGCCGCCCAGACCGGTCGCCACTACGGTCACCTTGATTTCATCCGTCATGGTCGGATCAATCACGGTGCCAACCACTACGGTGGCGTCGTCCGAGGCAAATTCCTCGATCGTGTCGCCAACCTCGGAGAACTCACCCAGCGACAGATCGAGCCCGGCAGTGATGTTTACCAGGATGCCGCGGGCGCCGCGCAGATCGATATCGTCCAGCAGCGGGCTGTTGATGGCGCGCTCCGCCGCTTCCCGGGCACGATTCTCACCGCGGGCGCTGCCGGTACCCATCATGGCCATGCCCATTTCCGACATCACCGTGCGCACATCGGCGAAATCCACATTGATCATGCCGGGGCGGATAATCAGGTCGGCAATACCCTGAACTGCGCCCAACAATACATCATTCGCTTCCTTGAAGGCATCCAATAAACTGGTACTTTTTCCGAGTACTTCCAGCAACTTTTCGTTGGGAATGGTGATCAGCGAGTCCACATGTTGCTGCAGTTCGCGCACCCCGGCATCGGCAATCGCCAGGCGCTTCTTGCCCTCGAACGGGAACGGACGAGTGACGACTGCCACCGTCAGGATGCCCATTTCCCGGGCCACTTCCGCCACGATCGGGGCGCCGCCGGTGCCGGTGCCGCCGCCCATGCCGGCCGTTATGAAGACCATATCGGCGCCGCGCAGTGCATCGGCGATCCGGTCTCTGTCCTCAAGCGCGGCCGCCCGGCCGATATCCGGGTTGGCGCCGGCACCCAGACCCTTGGTAATGGCACCGCCCAGCTGCAGGACCGTCTTGGAACGGATATCCGACAGCGCCTGGGCATCGGTATTGGCGCAGATAAAATCCACGCCTTCAACCAGGTTCTCGATCATGTGTTTTACTGCGTTGCCGCCGCCACCACCGACTCCGATGACTTTGATAACCGCGTTCTGTGGTACGTTGTCGATAAGTTCAAACATGGTGTCACTCCCCTTTCCTGTGGTGCCGCGCCAAGGCGCGACGGTTTACCGCCTGAATTGCTAGAAATTGCTCTGTAACCACGCCTTGACCCGCGCGACCATGCCCTCTCCGGGCACACCGGCCCGGCTGGCGCTGCCCGAGCGCTCGTTGCTGTTCTTCTGCCCGTACTGCAGCAAGCCCACGCCGGTGGCATAGATGGGGTTGCGCACAATATCGTTCAGACCTTTCACCGACTGCGGGTAACCGACCCGTACCGGCATGTGGAATATCTCTTCGGCCAGTTCCACCACCCCTTCCATCTTGGCCGTGCCGCCGGTGAGCACCACGCCGGCAGGAATCATCTCCTCGTAGCCGCTGCGGCGCAGTTCGGCCTGAATCAGGGTAAACAACTCGTCGTAGCGCGGCTCGACCACTTCCGCCAGGGACTGCCGGGACAGGTCACGCGGCGGGCGGTCGCCAACGCTCGGCACCTTGATGGTCTCGTCCGGGCCGGCCAGCTGGGTCAGGGCGCAGGCATACTTGATCTTGATTTCCTCCGCGTGCTGGGTGGGCGTGCGCAAAGCCATGGCGATGTCGTTGGTCACCTGGTCGCCGGCGATCGGGATCACCCCGGTGTGGCGGATGGAGCCGTCAGTAAAGATGGCGATGTCGGTGGTACCGCCGCCGATGTCCACCAGGCAGACCCCCAGCTCACGCTCATCCTCGGTCAGGACCGAATAGCTCGAGGCCAGCTGCTCGAGGATGATTTCCTCCACATCCAGGCCGCAGCGGCGGATGCACTTCTCGATGTTCTGTGCCGCGTTCACCGCGCAGGTCACCAGGTGCACCTTGGCCTCCAGGCGCACCCCGGACATGCCCAGGGGCTCCTTGATGCCCTCTTGGTTGTCGATCACGTATTCCTGCGGCAGGATGTGCAGGATCTTCTGGTCTGCGGGAATCGCTACCGCCTGGGCGGCGTCGATCACCCGCTCAAGATCCGCCGACTGCACTTCGCGATCGCGAATGGCAACGATGCCGTGGGAGTTGAGGCTGCGAATATGGCTGCCGGCAATGCCCACGTAGACCGAGTGGATCTGGCAGCCGGCCATCAGCTCGGCCTCTTCTACCGCGCGCTGGATCGATTGCACCGTGGACTCGATATTGATGATCACGCCCTTCTTCATGCCCCTTGAGGGATGCGAGCCAATGCCGACGATCTCGATACCGCCCTCGGCGTTGAACTCGCCCACCAGGGCGACCACCTTGGAGGTGCCGATATCCAGCCCCACGATCATCCGTTTGTCCTGTCCGCTGCCCATGGCAGTGTCACTCCCCCACTGAATCAGTCATTGACGATACCCGCCACCTGCGCGGCGGGCTGTTCCCCGGAGGGTAGTTCGGGCTCGCGGAATGCCACCGCGAGGCCGCTTTCGTAGCGCAAGTCCACCCGCTTGACTTCGCCGGCGCGCTCCGCGAGTTCGCCGCGATAGACCGTGGCAAAGCGCTGCAGACGCTCAGCAAATTCGCTGTTGCCCAATACGAGCTCCATCCCCCCCGACAGCACTGCCCGCAGATGGCCGCGACCGTCAAGGGACAGCTCCCGCAGGTCCAGGGACAGCGGCTGCAACAGTTCTCCGAGCCGCTGGTAACTGACGATCAACTGTCGCGCCGAGCCCGGTGGACCTTCCAGCCGAGGCAAAGGCTGCTCCCCCTTGATTCCCTCGGAGTGAAACACCTCGCCCTCGTGGTTAAGGAAGCCACCCTCACCCCAGCGCGCTATCGGCAGCTGCTCCTGAACGTTGATTTCCAGCGCGTTGGGCCAGCGGCGACGGACGGAGACCCTGTAGATCCAGGGCAGGGCCTGCAGCTGTTCCCGTACCTGGTCCAGGTCGGCACTGAGGAAGCCTCCGACCAGGGCCGGCTGCACCATCTCCTGCACCACCTCGGTCTGGGTCCGGTGCAGGGTTCCGGTCACCGTGATGCGCTCCACCGGAATCTGCTGCAGAACAATCCAGGCCTGCATGCCGGCAACGCCCACGACCCCAACCGCCGCCAGCACCAGCATCCGGTTAACCCAGCCGTCGAGCAGGCGCAGACCCAGACGCCCCCGCGCTGTGCGCTCTTGCGCCGGCGCCGACCGCCGCCGGGTAGCGCCGGCAGCCGGGCGCCGGCGCACCTTGCCGTCCGCGCGGGGTTTACGGGATGTGCGCAGCTCAGCCATGTGGCCTGCGACCCTCCCAGCTCAGCTCGACGATGCGCTGGACCAGCGCCGGCATGGACATCCCCACGGCCCGCGCCGCCATCGGCACCAGGCTATGGGAGGTCATCCCGGGAATCGTGTTCACCTCAAGCACATAAAAGCGGCCGTCGGCGTCCCGCATCAGGTCCACCCGGCCCCAGACCGAGCAGCCCAGGCTGTGAAATGCCGCCAGCGCCAGCGCGCCGGCTTCGGCCTCGTCAGCGGCGCAGAGGCCACTGGGGCAGTGATAGCGGGTATCGTCGGCCAGGTACTTGGCCTCGTAGTCGTAGAACTCGCGATCGGTCTCCATGCGGATGGAGGGGAGAGTCTCTTCGCCGAGCACGGCAACGGTGTATTCCGGGCCGTTGATAAACTGCTCAGCCAGCACCGTGTTGCCAAAGACCGCGGCGTTGCGGTACGCGGCTGCCAGCGCCGCGGGGGTGGCAGCCGGTGCCATGCCGACGCTGGATCCCTCGCAGGCCGGCTTGACGAACACTTTGCCGAAGCGGGCAATGACGGCATCCCAATCGCTGTCTGCAGAGAGGGTGACGAAGCCGCCGGTGGATACGCCAACGCCCTGCCACAGCTGTTTGCTGCGCTGCTTGTCCATGGCCAGCGCCGAGCCGAGCACGCCGGAGCCTGAGTAGGGCACGCGCAGAATCTCCAGCGCGCCCTGGATCACACCGTCTTCACCACCGGGACCGTGCAGGGCATTGAAGGCGAAGGTTACGCCCTCGAGTTGCGCCACCCAGCCATCCACGGCGGGGTCCACTTCCCGCACGGTGCAACCGAGGCTGGCCAGGGCAGCGACGATGGTGGCCCCGGTCTGCAGGGAAATCTCCCGCTCTGCAGATCGCCCGCCCAGCAATACCGCCACCGGACCGGCTGTGGCCTGCTCCCAGCTCATAGCGCGCTCTCCCCGAGATTGCCCGGTGCCTGCAGCTCCTGAGCCAGACGTCCGATATTGCCCGCGCCCTGGGTGATGACCACATCGCCATTGCGCAGAATGCCTCGCAGCACGGTGGCAACCTCATCAATGTTGTCGACGAAAATCGGTTCCACCTGTCCGCGCTGGCGAATACTGCGGGTCAGACTGCGACTGTCGGCGCCGGCAATCGGCTCTTCGCCAGCCGGATACACGTCCAGCAGCAGCAGCACATCGCAGCGCGACAGCACCGCCACGAAGTCCTCGTACAGATCGCGGGTGCGGGAATAGCGGTGTGGCTGGTAGACCATTACCACTCGGCGCTCGGGCCAGGCCTGGCGGGCGGACTCCAGCGTGGCCCGCACTTCCGTAGGGTGGTGCCCGTAGTCGTCCACCAGCAGCGCGCTGCCGCCGGCAAAGGCCAGCTCGCCGAGCACGCTGAAGCGGCGGCCAACACCGGCAAAATTGGCGAGACCGCGCTGAATGGCCGCGTCATCCAGACCCTCGTCGCAGGCCACGGCCACCGCTGCGGTCGCGTTGAGGACGTTGTGCTCGCCTGGCATGTTGAGCTGCACATCCAGAGGTGCCAGATCACCGGGGCGCTGCACCGTGAACCCGGTCGTCAGGCCCTGCTTGCGCACATGGGTCACCCGATAATCCGCGTCCTCGGAAAAACCGTAGGTCAGGAACTGACGCGACAGATCAGGCAGCAGCCCGGCCACCACCGGATCATCCACACAGAGGACGGCAAGCCCGTAGAACGGCAGGTTGTGCAGGAATTCAAGGAAGGTGCTGCGCAGGGTGGCAAAATCACCACCGTAGGTTTCCATGTGATCAGCTTCAATGTTGGTCACCACGGTGACCATCGGCTGCAGATGCAGGAAGGAGGCATCACTTTCATCGGCCTCGGCCACCAGAAAGCGGCTGGCGCCCAGCTGGGCGTTGCTGCCGGCAGAGTTCACCAGGCCGCCGATCACGAAGGTCGGGTCGAGGCCCGCTTCGGCAAATACCGCGGCAATCAGGCTGGTGGTCGTGGTCTTGCCGTGGGTACCGGCCACCGCGATGCCGTGGCGGTAGCGCATCAGCTCCGCCAGCATTTCGGCCCGGGGCACAACGGGGATGCGCGCGGCGCGGGCGGCCACAACTTCAGGGTTGTCCGCGTGTACCGCGCTGGAACTCACCACGACGTCTGCGGACTGCAGATTGTCAGCGCAGTGGCCAATGAATACCCGAACGCCCTTCTGCTGTAAACGCTCGGTGACCGAACTGGGACGCAGGTCGGAGCCGGACACGTCGTAGCCAAGGTTCACCAGCACCTCGGCGATACCGCTCATGCCGGTGCCACCGACGCCGATCATGTGGATGCGGCGAATGCGGCGCATTTCGGGCACGGTGTAGGGGCTTCTTTCAACCATGGCGCATCAGCTCCTCGCAGAGATCTGCAACCTGAGCGGTGGCGCCGGGCAAGGCCGCGGCGGAGGCCGCATGAGCCATCGCCGCCAGCCGCCGGGGGCTGGCGATGTAGCTCGCGAGAGTGGCCGCAAGGTCACTTGCCTGCAGCTCACTCTGACGCAGCAGCAGCGCGGCGCCGCGATCAGACAGGGCTCGGGCATTGCCGGTTTGGTGATCATCAATGGCGCTCGGCAGCGGAATCAGCAGGGCCGGCCGACCCATGATCGCCAGCTCCGAGACCGTCAGCGCCCCGGCGCGGCAGACAACAACATCCGCCCAGGCATAGGCGGCCGCCATGTCCTCGATATAGGCACACACCCTGACATTCTGCTCGAGCATGGGCCCGTATTCCTGCTGCAGGCTATCGAGATGGGCCACGCCGGACTGATGCCAGACGCTGACCGCGCCCTCGCCCACCCGCTTGCGCAGCTGACGCAGAGCCTCCGGCAGCAGCTGGTTGATCGCCTGGGCGCCAAGGCTGCCACCCACCACCAGAATCTGCAGAGGGCGCTGGCCGTGATAGTCCCACTGCTGTTCGCGGGCCGCATCCAACAGCGCCTGGCGCACCGGATTACCGAGTACCCGCAGCGGCCGGTCATCCGGAAAGGCGCCGCGAAAGCCGCACACTACCGCGCTCGCCAGCGGCGCCAGCAGTCGGTTGGTCGTCCCGGCAACGGCGTTCTGCTCATGAATCAGCAGCGGCTTGCGCAGTATCCAGGCCGCCAGCCCGGCGGGGCCGGCCACGTAGCCGCCCATGCCCACAACGCAGGCCGGCGACAGACGCCACACCAGGCGCAGGGCCTGCAGCGAGGACCACAGCAGCAGCCACAGGCCCAGCGCGGTCTGCAGCAGATTCTTGCCGCGTACACCGCGCACGGCCAGGGTGTGCAATTCGAACCCGGCGGCCGGCACTACCCTCGCCTCGAGGCCGCGAGCGGTTCCCACCCAGGCAATGCGATAGCCGCGCTGTCGCAGCTCTTCCGCCACCGCCAGCGCCGGATAGACGTGCCCGCCGGTGCCTCCCGCCATGATCAACACCAGAGGGGCGGCACCCTTCATGCCTCCACCCCCGCCGCACTCGGCTTGCGCACGGCAGCTGCAGGCAGTTCGCGCTCTATCCGCAGCACAAGCGCCAGCATGCAGCAGCAAACGATCAGGCTGGTGCCGCCATAGCTGACAAAAGGCAGGGTCAAACCCTTGGTGGGCAGCAGCCCGGAGCTGACGCCCATATTGACGAAGGCCTGGCCAGAGAAAACCAGCCCCACGCCGTAGCAGAGATAGGCGCCAAAGTCCTCGCGAACCGCCTGGGCCCGCCGCGCCACCCACAGAATGCGAGCGATAAGCGCCGTGAACAGGCCGATCACCAGCAGCGCCCCCACAAATCCCGTCTCCTCGGCCCAGATGGAGAAAACGAAGTCGGTGTGGGCTTCCGGCAGGTAGAACAGTTTCTGCACGCTATTGCCCAGGCCCACCCCCAGCCACTCGCCGCGGCCGAAGGCGATCAGCGACTGGATCAACTGGAAACCGCTGCCGTAGGGATCGGCCCAGGGGTCGGTGTAGGCGGTAAGCCGCTGCACCCGGTAGGGTGCGGCAAAAATCAGACCCACCAGCCCGACCAGGCTCAGCGCCAGAACCGACATGAAATGGCTCAGCTTCACTCCGGCCAGAAACAGCATGCCGAAGGCGGTGGCCACCACGATAACGGTGGCGCCAAAATCGGGTTCGGCCATCAGCAGCACGGTCACCAGCCCCAGTACGCCCATGGGCTTGAGGAAGCCAAACACCTCGTTGCGTACTTCCTGTGCCTGGCGCACCAGATACCCGGCGAGGTAAATCACCACGGTGAACTTGGCGAACTCGGAGGGTTGCAGAGTGAAGGGACCCAACGGCAGCCAGCGCTGGGCGCCGTTCACTTCCTTGCCTATGCCTGGCAGCAAGACCAGCACCAGGGCAGCCAGTCCAGCCAGCAGCCACATCCAGCCACTGGCCAGCCAGAAACCCGGGGGCAGTCGATACACCACCGCCGCCGCGCTGACCGAGATCACCACGTACATGAGATGACGACGGGTGTGGTGCCACGCATCGCGGTAGTGCCAGTCGGCGTA
>JBLRXF010000063.1:0-11421 GCA_047920875.1 Haliea sp.
GCCAGAGAAGGTGGCCTGGGCCACAAGGTGAATGGCCGCGCAGCGGCCAGAGAAGGTGGCCTGGGCCAGCGGGCTCCTACGGGTTGCGGCGACGCAGGAGTCGCGTAACTTGAACTGGCCAGGGCTAATCCCGTTCCGGGCTGGGCAATCCGGCTGCGGGTGCGGATACTGGCGGCATTCCAATAACAGAAAGAAGGGAGCAATGTGATGCAGAATTTCTCCGATACAGTCGCCGTCGTTACCGGCGGTGCCAGCGGCATTGGCCGCGCCCTGGTCAAGGCCCTGTTGCAGGAAGGCGCGCACGTGGTGGTGGCCGATGTCGAGCAGGCAGCGCTGGACCGCGTTACCGCAGAGTTTGCCGGCCTTGGCGATATCAGCGGCGTAGTGACGGATGTGGCAGACGCGGCCTCGGTCAATCGCCTGGCCGACCAGGTCTTCGCGCGCTACGGCCGCTGCCATGTGTTGTTCAACAATGCCGGCGTTGCCGCGCCCTCGGCCAATATCTGGGAGACCACGCCCAATGACTGGAAGTGGGTGCACGGGGTCAACGTGCTGGGGGTCGTGCACGGTATCCAGGCTTTCGTGCCAAGGATGATTGCTTCGGGGGAGCCGGGTTACATCATCAACACCTCCTCCGGGGACGGCGGCATTTCCGCGCTGCCTTATCAGTCGGTGTACGCCTCCAGCAAGGCGGCGGTGTCCTGCCTGACCGAGTGCCTGGCGGCGCAGTTGAAGTCCCAGGGTACGGCGCTGGGCGCCTCGGTGTTCTACCCCTCCGGTGGCCTGCTGGATACCGGCATCTGGACCACGGATCGCAACCGGCCGGCGGACCTGGCGCGTGAACAGCCGGCCATTCCGGCGCCAACCATTGAGCAGTTCAAGGAGGCCGCGGCCGGCGCCGGCTGGGAGCTGCAGTTCCAGGACCTGGACGAACTGGCTCAGTACTGCCTGCAGGGCGTCCGTGAACAGCGCTTCGTGATCATGATTGGCCTGGAAGACGCGGCGCAGACCCTGCAGCAGCGTGCCGAGCGCATCGGCCGCGCCGAGCTGCCCATCGACGAGGCGGAAGTGCCTCAGCTCTAGCAGCCCTCTCGGGTTCTCAGCAGCCAGTTTCCCCGTGAGACTGGCCGCCACCTTTCAGCGCGTGTCGAACTCGCCGTGGCGCCCGGCCCCGCCGGCAAACCGCCCGGCGCCGGCAATGGCTTCCTCGAACACCACGGGGTAGCCCTGCCGCCCCTCGTTCTGCAGCGCTTCAGCGAGGCTTAGATCCCACTGCGCCAAGGCCGAAGCCCGGTCCGCCAGCATGCACTGCTGCGGAAAAGCGGCAATGTCTGCCGCCAGGGCTTCTGCCGCTGCGCGGGCCGTGCCGTCGGCAACCACCCGGGTGGCCAGGCCTATCTGCAGGGCCTCGGCAGCGGCAACCGGGCGCCCGGTGAGAATCATGTCCAGGGCCCGGCCCTGGCCGACAATCCGCGGCAGCCTTACCGTGCCGCCGTCGATCAAGGGTACCCCCCAGCGCCGGCAGAACACCCCAAACACCGCGGACTCCGCTGCCACCCGCAGGTCACAGAGCAGCGCCAGTTCCAACCCGCCAGCCACCGCATAGCCTTCAACCGCGGCAATAACCGGCTTGGACAGCTGCATGCGGCTGGGCCCCATGGGGCCAGGGCTAGCACCTGCTTCATCAAGCTCATTGCGCAGTGCCGGGTCCTGCATCGCGGTCAGATCGGCACCGGCGCAAAAGTTGCCGCCGGCGCCGTACAGAACGGCTACCCGCAGATTGCTATCGCTTGCAAAGTGTTCGAAGGCCGCGCGCAGGGCGTCCGCGGTGGGACGGTCTACGGCATTGCGCTTGTGGGAGCGGTTCAGAACGATGGTGCACACCGGGCCTGTAATCTCGAGAGTGACGGCGTCGTTGCTCATGGGTAAGTCCTCGCAATTATTCTGGCCGCTCAGCTCACCGGGGCCAAGCCTGGCCTGGCTGGCGGTCCACATGCATTGCCAGGATGCGCCGTCCTTCACGCTCCACTTCAGGCAGCTCGCGCATGCTCCAGAGTGTCGCCCGCGCCTGGCGCTGGGCGAGCGTCAGGTCAACGATGGGCAGCGGGTAGTCGCTGCCTGGCGTGAACGAGAGTAGCAGGGACTCCATCGGCGTCACAGTCCAGGGTTCATGGATGGTATGGCTGTCCAGCATCGCCAGTTCCGGCAGCCATCTGCGCAGGAAGTGGCCTTCGGGGTCATGCTCACGGGACTGCTTCACGGGATTGTAAATCCGCACCGTGTTGATGCCGGTGACCCCGGCCTGCATCTGCAGCTGTGGATAGTGAATGCCGGGTTCAAAGTCCAGAAACAGCCGGGCGAGGTGCTCGGCGCCGGTGCGCCAATCCTGTCCCAGATGATGGGTCAGCACACTCACCAGCATCGCCCGCCAGCGAAAATTCAGGTAGCCCGTGGCGGCCAGGCAGCGCATTGCCGCATCCACCGCGGGAATGCCGGTGCGACCCTCGGCCCAGCGCTGCAGCCATTCCATGTTGTGCTCCCGGGGCATGGCTTGATAACCGCGATTCAGGGGCCTGAATTCCATCTCGCACTCCATCTCGAATTTCTGGATGAAGTGGCAGTGCCAGTACAGGCGCGAGCGAAAGGCCTGCAGCGCTCTGATCGAGCCGCCACTGCTCAGCGCCTGCTCGACGTGCTGATAAACCTGACGCACGCTCAGGTTGCCCCAGGCCAGGTAGGGCGATAGCCGCGACGCATGTTGCCGGGCGGCTTCCGGGCTGCCCAGGCTGCCGACATAGCGCCGGTGCCTGTCCGTAAAAAAACTGTGCAAGCAGGTGTTGGCGGCCTCCTCGCCACCCTGCTGAAAACTTGCATTGGGTGTTAACCAGGTTTTCGGTACCTGCGTCCGCGCCAGCAGAGCGCGGCAGTCCGGGGCTGCGGGTAGCGGGCAGGGTTGCAGGTCCGTCAGAGCGGGTTCCGCGGTGGGCGCTGCCATGATCTCGCGCCAGCGGTCCGCCCAGCCCCGGCGGTCCCGGCGGCCGCGCTGGACCCCATTGCTCGGTGATTCATGCCAGGCAATGCCTCTGTCCCGGCAAAACGCCGCAACTGCCTTGTCCCGGGCGTAGGTGATTTCAAGGCCGGTTTCCTCGTGACTGAAAAGCGCCGTGAACTTAAGCTCCCGATGCAAGACGGCCAGCAGCGGCACGACTTCGCTCCAGAACACATGCACGCGAGCGCCATGAGGACGCAGCTGCCGGTTCAGATCGCGCAGGGACTCGCTGACGAAGCGCCAGTGCCGCTCATCGTAATGCGGGTCGCTGAGCAGTGACGGTTCGAAGCAGTAAAAGCACAGCAAGGGGTTTCCGGCTGCAATGGCAGCCTTGAGCGGAGCGTGATCCGCCAGCCGCAGATCACGCTTGAACCAGATCAAGGCCGGGTTCATCGGCACTCCCCGCAAAGTTGTTGTTGAGGAGCGGCTCAGTGCGCTTGCGCGCCTGAGGGAAATAGGCGAACAAGGATGCCGCAGGCTGCCGAAAAGCGCGCAGAAGAATACGGTAGCTGTCCAGGTCCAGCGCTTGCGGCGATGATGCCAGAGCCTCTTCAGTGCGCGGCAGCTGGCGCAGCGTTGTAAAGCTGCCCCGGTACTGCCACTGATTCACCCAATGCCAGGCCTGGGTACGCTCCGGCGGATTGTCCTCACGCAATAGAACCGGGTGTGGCCAGGGCCAGGCTGCCAGCTGAATCTGTTGCAGGGCCGCCAGCAGGCGGCGGTTGTGCTGCGCTGCGCTTTCCTCGCCGCTGCAGGCACCCAGGCAGCGTTTTAGCTGTCGGGCAAAACAGGGCCCCGGCCCGGATTCAAGCCCCAGTACCCTCAGGCACAGCTGCTCCCGTCGCGCCAGCGCAAGCAGATAATCCCGCGCCCTGGGGGCGTTGCGAAACAGGCCGTAGTGGTGCACGGACCCTTGCGGCAAGTACTCGCTGGTCGGCGTCGCTTGCGCCTGCAGGAAGTGTTGGGGGTCCTCTGTCAGGCACAGTGTCACTGGCCTTTGTACCCGCCGCTGGCGCCGATTGAACAGCGGCAGGTGGCGTTTGATTTCGCTGTTCTCGAGCAGCTGAGCCCCGACATCGCCCACAGTGAGGGTGCAGTCGACGCGCTGTGTGCCTTGCAGCAGGCGGCGGTGGCGTTCGCTGCTGCGCGCCTCGCGCAGGTGCTGGGAAAACCGGCGGGCAATATGCAGGCTCTTGCCAATGTAGAGCGGCACCGGGCCGTCACCATAGAAACGGTAAACACCGACTGCGGCGGGCAAGGTTGCGACCGGTTCGCCATCAACGGTATAGGTGATTCCCACTGCTCTCCCTGTGTGTAATTGGCAACCTGCTAGGTACGGATCGAGCGGTCTGGCGGTTCGCCAGACTGTGCGCATCCGCCTGAAAAGGCGACCGGTGTATCTGTCCAGTATCGCGCACGGTGGCGGAATCGCGTAGGGTTGTGCCCGACTGCGAGAGGAAACATTGTCATGACACCTGCCCTTACCCAGCGTGACCACGGCATGATTGTGCTGCAGGGTAATCGCACCGAGGACCTGCGGGATCTCACCCTTGGCTGGCTTGCCCGCAAGCCTCTGCATCCGCTTGAGCGCACGGTGTTTCTGGTCCAGAGCAACGGCATTGCCCAGTGGCTGAAAACCTCCATCGCGGAGCAGCAGGGCCAGCCGGGCCGCGGCATCTGCATGGGTATCGACGTCCTGCTGCCGGCGCGTTTCCAGTGGCAGGCCTACCGCAGCGTCATCGAGGCGGTAGAGGGTGGCGGCCAGGTCCCGGCTACCTCGCCCTACGACAAGACCCGCCTGCGCTGGCGCCTGCTGGCACTGTTGCCCCGGGCTCTGGCTGATCCCCTCTTTGCGCCCCTGGCCCGCTATCTGCAGACTGACGACCAACAGCGCAAGCACTACCAGCTCGCCGAGCGGCTGGCGGATCTCTTCGACCAGTACCAGGTGTATCGGGCCGACTGGCTGCAGGCCTGGGAGGCTGGCCGCGATATCCTCAGTGTGCCTGGCCAGCCCGAAATGCCGGTGCCCGGGGAGCAGCGCTGGCAGCCGGCCCTGTGGCGCATGCTGGGCCGAGAGCTGGGCAGCGAGCTGGCGGCCACCCATCGCGGCGCGGTGCACCGGCGCTTTCTGGCGAGCGCGGCGGCACTGGACCAGCGCCCTGCCAGCCTGCCGCCGCGGATCGTGGTGTTCGGTATTTCCTCGCTGCCCCAGCAGGTGCTGGAGATGCTGGCGGCGCTGTCCGGCGTCAGCGAGGTCATTCTCTGTCTGCTCAACCCCTGCCAGCATTATTGGGGCGAGATTATCGAAACCCGGGAGGCGCTGCGCCAGTATCACCGCCAGCAGCGCCGGCGCGGCCAGCCCGAGAACCTGCACCTGAGCCCTGAGTTGCTGCACCTGCACGCGCATCCGCTATTGGCTGCCTGGGGCAAGCAGGGGCGTGACTACCTGCAGCTGCTAGCGGAGCACGATGCCACTGATCCGCAGGCCATGGCAGCCCTGCAGGAACCCGTCGACGTATTCGAGGCGCCGGACACAGGCCATCTGCTGGGACAGCTGCAGGGCGATATCCTCGAACTGCGGCCCCTGGTGGAAACCCGGGAAGCGTGGCCAGCCCTTGCGCCAGAGCGGGATGCCTCCATCCGCTTTCACAACTGCCACAGCCCCCAGCGCGAGCTGGAGGTGTTGCACGACCAGCTGCTGGCAGCCTTTGTCCAAGACGCCACCCTGCAGCCCCGGGACATCATGGTGATGGTTCCCGACATCAACGACTACGCACCCTATATTGACGCTGTGTTCGGCCAGTTCAGCTGGGAGGACGCGCGGCATGTGCCCTACCACGTGGCAGACCAGCAGCAGCGGCACCGGCAGCCCATGCTGGTCGCTCTGGAAACCCTGCTGTCCCTGCCAAACCTGCGTTTTCGCGCCAGCGAAATTCTCGACCTGCTGGATATTCCTCCCCTGCGCGAGCGCTTTGGGCTGGCAGAGAGCGACCTGCCCACCCTGCAGCGCTGGATTGGCGGCGCCAACGTGCGCTGGGGGCTGGATGCCAAGCAGCGCAGCGAGCTGGACCTGCCGCAACACGACGACCTGCACAGCTGGCAGTTTGGCCTCTCGCGCATGCTCATGGGCTATGCAGCGGGCGAGCCCGCCGAAGCGGGTGACGACTGGGCGAGCGTGGTGCCCTATGACGAGGTTGCCGGCCTGGATGCGGCGCTGGTGGGCCCGCTGTATCGGCTGGTTCTCACCCTGCAGGAGCTGCGCCAGAGTCTGCAACACGCCCAGAGTGCCGCTGGCTGGGGTGAAACGCTTGCTGTGTTGCTGGAGAAGAGCTTCCAGCCGGTTACCGCCGCAGAGCAGGCTCTGCTGGCACAGATCACCGCGGCCCTGGAGGCATGGCAGGAAGAGATTGAGGCCGCCGGGGTGGATGAGCCCCTGTCCCTGGCGGTGGTGCGCGAGAGCTGGCTGGGGCGCATTGACGAGCCGCGCCTGTCCCAAAGCTTTATGCTGGGTCGGGTTACCTTCGCCACGCTGATGCCCATGCGGGCGATACCCTTTCGGCATATCTATTTGCTCGGCATGAACGACGGCGCCTACCCGCGGCGGGCGGACCTGCTGGACTTCGACCTGATGAGCCAGCGCAACCATTACCGCGCCGGCGACCGTTCGCGGCGCGACGATGACCGCTACCTGTTCCTGGAAGCGCTGCTCTCCGCCCGCGAACGCCTCACGATCAGCTGGTGCGGCCGCAGCGTGAAGGACAACAGCGAACAGCCGCCCAGCGTGCTGGTGGGCCAGCTGCGGGATCATCTGGCCAGGGGCTGGCGCCTGCAGGGGGAAGCGGCACAGGGCGCCGGGGATCTGCTGGGGGCGCTGACCACTGAACACCCATTGCAGCCCTTCGGCGCCGCCTACTTTCAGCAGGGTTCTGCGCTGTTTACCTACGCCAGTGAGTGGCAGGGCGTGGGGCGCAGCGGTGAACCGCGGCATGCCACGCTCGAGACCCTGCCGCCGTGGCTGCCGGAGACGCCGCTAACGCTCAACCAGCTGGCGAACTTCCTGCGCGACCCGGTGACAGCGCTGTTCCAGCAGCGTCTGTCCACCTACCTGCGCAATGAAGACATCCTGGCCCAGGACGAGGAACCGTTCGCTTTCGACAAACTGGCAGAATGGCAGCAGCGCGATGCCCTGCTGCAGCCGCTCGGCCAGCGTCTGGCGCAGAACCGCGAGCTGGATGTGGCGAGCCTGTTTGCGCAGCGGGTTGAGCAGCGTCAGCGCGCTGGAGATTATCCGCCGCATCCCGTGGGCCCCGCCGTGCGCGCGGCCTTGCTGCAATCCGTGCCGGATACGTTGGCTACCTATGGGGAGCTGCTGGCCCGCTATCCCCAGCGGCTGGAGGTGTTCCCGCTGGTTCGTCATGAGGCCATGGTAATGGGGTCGGACGGCGCCGCCCAGACGCTGCTGCTGGAGGATACCCTGGGCAACTTGCACGCCGTTGCGGATCAGAACGGCAGTGCCGGGGTCGCCCGCATCATTCTGGAGAGCAGCATGCTCCACGATGCCAAAGGCCAGGGGCTGCGCTGGAAGCACATTCTCAAGCACTGGCCCGCCCACCTGGCGCTGCAGCTGCAGTACCCCGGCAGTGAAACCCATATGGTTTCTCCCAGTGGACAGCTGGTTTTACACGGCTTGAACACAGCACAGGCCACTGCCTTGCTGAACCACTTGCTGGAGAGCTGGCTGCAGGGCATGCACCGGCCGCTGCCAACCCATCCTGACATTGCCTTTGCCGCTCTGGAGCACTACGGAGGTGCCGCCATGGGCGACCACCAGACTGTGGAAATGCTCGCCGATGGCAAGCTGTACGCGAACTGGGAGAATCTGTACGAGAATGTGTCAGAGCGCAATCCTCTGCTGAGCAGGGAGTATCCGAGCCTCAGGAGCCTGGTGGAAGCGCCGGACTTTGTGGCTGCCAGTTTGGCCTTGTATGCGGACTGTTACGCCTGGGTGCGCGGTGTGCAGGAGGGCAAGCAATGACCCAGTCCGCACACCCCCCGGTCGCGCTTGAGCTGCCACTGCGCGGCAGCCAGCTGATCGAAGCCAGTGCCGGCACCGGCAAGACTTTTACCATCGCACTGCTGTACGTGCGCCTGGTGCTGGGCCACGGCCAGCCTGACAGCCCGCAGTCGCGCCGCGACAACGGGTTTTCGCAGCCTCTGGTGCCGCCGGAAATCCTGGTGGTGACCTTCACCGAGGCGGCGAGCCTGGAGCTGCGCGACCGCATACGCCAGCGGCTGGTGCAGGCCACAGAAGCGTTTCGCGCGTCAGGCACCGATGACGGCCTGGCCGCCAGGGATCCACTGCTGCATCAGCTGCGGGCGGAGGTTGCCGTCGAGTACTGGCCCCAGTGCGCGCGCCGCCTGGAAGTGGCCGCGGAGTGGATGGATGACGCCGCCATTTCGACCATCCACAGCTGGGCCCAGCGCATGCTCAAGGAGCACGCATTCGACAGCGGCAAGCTGTTCCGGCAGGACATCGTCAAGGATCTCTCGGAACTGACCCTCGAAGTGGTAACCGACTACTGGCGCACCCGGGTTTATCCCCTCGACGAGCCCGAGGCGGCTGCCATGGTTGCCGCGTTTGGCTCGCCCCAGGGGCTGCACAAAAAACTGCGCAAGCTGCTGCAGCGGGAAGATGCAGGCCTGGTGTTTGCCGGTGCGCCGCTGGCAGGCGATGATCTCCCTGGCGTCATGCAGCGGGTCGTCAAGGGTGCCCTGGCCCTTCGAGACGCCGAGAAAGCAGCTCGGGAGGCCTATGGGACAGAGTCGCAGGCAGTGCACGATACGCTTGACCAACTGCGTGGCGCGATGAATGGCAACACCTTCAAGGGCAAGGGTAGCGACGAGACCTTTGCCACCTGGCTCGACGAGCTGCGCGCGTGGGGTCGCGGGGATATACCCTTGGAGGACGCTGAGACCTTTGTGCAGAAACTGGCGCGGAGCCGGTTCAAGCTCAACAAGGGTGCCGAGCTGCCGGCACTGACACTGTTTGACGCACTTCAGGCTTGGCAGGATGAACGCGCGCGGGCGCAGACAGCGAGCGTGCAGCTGCAGCCTGTGGTGCTGGCCGATGCCAGGCACTGGGTTAGCCAACGTCTCGCGGCGCAGCTGGAGTCCCGGGCCCAGATGGGCTTTGACGGGATGATTTCGGGGCTGGCCAGCGCGCTGGACGGGGCGGCAGGTGAGGCCCTGGCCGAGCGGATCCGCAGCCAGTTTCCGGTTGCCATGATCGATGAGTTCCAGGACACCGACTCGGCTCAGTACAGTATTTTCAAGCACATTTACCGCATCGACGGAGACCCGGCGGACACTGCCCTGATCCTGATTGGTGACCCCAAACAGGCCATTTACGGCTTTCGGGGTGGCGATATTCATACCTACCTGGCTGCCCGCAAGGCCACCCAGGGCCGCCATCACACCCTGGGTACCAACTTTCGCTCCAGCGAAGCGATGGTCGGGGCAGTAAATCACCTGTTTGCACATGCGGAGAAAGCTCACCCGCGTGCGGCCTTTCGCTTTGCGGAACCTGCATCAGGGGGTGGCAACCCGCTGCCGTTTCATCCTGTTGAGGCTAACGGTCGCAAGGACCAGCTGGTCTTGAACGGTGAACCCGCTTCCGCGCTGACCGGCTGGCTGCTGGGGGGTGACAGCGTCAACGGCTGTAGCGGTGTCGAAGCCTATCGGCGTGATGCCGCTCGCTATTGCGCGAGGCGCATTGCCGGCTGGCTTGCGCAAGCGGCGGCGGGAACAACCGGGTTCCGGGTTGCCGGGAACGACGCGCTTGCGCCCCTGCGGGCTGCGGATATCGCCATTCTGGTGCGCGATCGCAAGGAAGCCGCGGCAATCCGCGAGGCTCTTGGCGAGTGTGGCCTGGCCAGTGTGTACCTGTCCGACCGCGACAGCGTCTTCGCCACGCAAGAGGCGCGTGACCTGCTCTACTGGCTGAAGGCCATGGCCAGCCCGGAGGATGTTGCCGCGCTGCGCGCCGCTTTGGCCACCGCCTCACTGGGGCGCTCTCTCGCCTGGCTGGATGCACTGCAGTGTGATGAAACCGCGTGGGAGGACATTCAGGAGCGGTTTATTCGCTACCGTCAGCTGTGGCAGCGTCGCGGCGTGCTGCCGGCGCTGCGTCAGCTCTTGCACGACTTCCAGGTGCCGGAGCAGTTGCTCGCGGGTGGCCAGGGGGAGCGGCCACTCACCAACCTGCTGCACCTGGCGGAATGGGCGCAGGAGGTCAGCGATAGCCTGGATGGCGACCACGCGCTGATTCGCTTGCTGGCGGAGCACATTGCCGACCCTGGCAGCGATGAACAGGTGCTGCGCCTGGAAAGTGATGCAGACCTGATCCAGGTAGTGACTATCTTCAAGTCCAAGGGGTTGGAATATCCGCTGGTGCTACTGCCCTTTGTGTGCAGTTATCGGGAGGTGGATGTCCGTTACGGCAGCCCCCTCTACCACCTGGAGCATAGCCCGGTGCTGGAACTGGCGCCCAAAAAAGACCTTGCCCGGGAGGGATTTGAGCAGGCTGATGATGAGCGTATTTCGGAGGATGTGCGCCTGCTGTATGTGGCCCTGACGCGGGCCCGCTACGCCACCTTTGCTGGTTTGGCCGCCCTGGCGCCGGGCAACAGCAACACCGCCACGCTGCACAAGTCAGCCCTGGGCTATCTGCTGGCGGGGGGCGAGAAAATTCCCGACCTGCAGAGCCTGCGCTCCCACTGGCAGTCACGGGCGCAAGGCTGTGCCGATATTGTGCTGGAGGAGGCAGATAGCCACGGCCCCGGTATTCGCTGCGCACCTGCACCCAGGCCTGTTGCCAGCAAAGCGGCGCGGCAGCCTACACACAGGCCGTTTGCACGCTGGTGGATTGCCAGCTATTCCGCGCTGCGCTACCAGGCTGCGGAGGACGCGCCGGAAACCGCCGGTGCGGAAGTGCGGGACGAGGAGCGGGCGTCTGACGTGGCGCCGCTTGAGCGAGGAGAGCCCCGGCGTCCTGCGCCCGGCACGCTGCACGCATTCCCCAGGGGCCCGGAGCCGGGTACGTTTCTGCACGGGGTGCTGGAGGATCTGGCGAATGCCGGTTTTGCAAGCGCTTTGCAGGACCCTGACTTGCTGGAACAGATGGCAGAGCGCTGTCGCAAGCGCGGTTGGGCGCCTTATTCGCCGGCGCTGCGCCAGGGCATCCAGGCCTGGCTGACCACGCCCCTGGCCGCTCAGGGCAACAGCGGGCCAACCCTCGCCCAGGTGCAGCGCCGGCGAATAAGGCGCCCAACCGCGCTTGCGACAGCGCTCTGCCCTCTGTTCCAGCAAGTCAG
>JBLRXF010000064.1:0-11331 GCA_047920875.1 Haliea sp.
CGGCGAGCGCAGCGGCCAGAGCGTCGCCGCCCACCTTGGCGCCGCAGCCGCCGCAGGGGGCCTGTGGCTCTGCCAACCGAGTCTCTGGCAGGCTGTCTTGTGCGGCGGCTGGCATCGTCGTGGGCAAGTCCTCGAACCGGGCCATAAAGCCGCGATCAATCCGGTCCTTCCAGCGCCAGACCCAGGCCCCGGTAGCGGTGAATGGGCCGCGGTCCGCCGTGGCCCGCCGCTCGCCCAGTGACAGCAGGGACAGGAAGCGGCGCTGGGGGCGATGGTGACGCAGCGGCAGGTCCAGCAGGTAAGAACGCAGATTGGCAGCGAGCACCGGGGCCTGCCGCACCGCGTAGACCCCGGCTTTGGGCCGTGGATGGGCCAGCTGGGTGGCCATGTCACCCGCGGCAAACACGTTATCTTCGGTCACTGATTGCAGGGTGTCACGCACCGCCAGAAAGCCGCCCACAACAGTCTCGAGCCCACTGGCGGCCAGCCACGGGGCGGCGGCAGCGCCGGTACACCAGAACAGGGAATCGAAGGGCGCGGTGCGGCCGTCGTCAAGTTGCAGCTGGTCGGCGCTGACGCTGACAACGCGGCTGCCGCAGTGCAGCGCCACCCCGGCGTCCGCCAGCGTCCGTCGCACCGCCGCGCGTGCCAGCGCGTTATAGCCCTGGAGAATATCTTCCGCACCGCAAAACAGGGTCACCTGCAGGGCCTTGCCCCGCAAACGCCGGGCCATGGCCAGGGCCAGTTCTACACTGCCGGCACCGCCGCCGACGAGCGCCAGCCGCAGCGGCCCTGCGCGCTCAGGCAGGCCGTGCTCAAGGGCCTGCCAGCGCTGCCACAGCTCCGCCACCGGCTTGACCGGGATTGCGTGCTCCCGCGCTCCGGGAACGCTGTCCAATTCCGGCTGCGAGCCAATATCCAGGCTCAGCACATCGTAGACCAGTGGCGGGCGCCCGTGCAGAGCAAGGGTGTGCGCCCGCGGATCCAGGCCGCGAACTTCCGCGGCGATAAAGCGTGCACCGGCCCACTGGCACAGACGCGCCAGGTCGATGTGGGTTTCCTCAAAACGATAGTGACCCGCTATCAGCCCCGGCAGCATGCCGGAGTAGGGGGTGTGGCTCGCCGGTGACACCAGGGTGATCTGCAGTCCGGCAATGGGCCGCATGGCCAGCATCCGCAAGGCCAGGGCGTGGGCGTGCCCCCCGCCGATCAGCACCAGGTCGCGCGCTAACTCAGCCTGCTTCAACAAGGCAGCCCCGCACGGGCAAAGTGGATCACCTCGTCGCGGCGGCCATGAAAGAGAATCGTGCCCGCACGCTGGGCGAGCTGATAGCTGTACATGGGGTCGTAATAGGTGTCCAGCAGGGCGCTGATCCAGGCTCGGTGCTCCTCGACATCGCCGCTGGCGCGCTGCTGGGCAAAGGCTCGCTCCATCAGCGTACGAATGGCCTGGTGGCGCTCACCGCCGAGACGCTTGCGAATTCGATCCAGGCCTTCCAACAGCCGGGTACGGTGCAGGGCGGGGCCCTCCACCAGCCCTTCATTAACGGTATAGCGCTCACCAAGGTCGACAACATAGTCATCCAGAATCACCTGTACCCGCTCCTCCAGGCTCTCCTCAACCACTAGCATGGGCGCGTTTTGCATGCGCTGGCGCAGGTTTTCCGGCAGCGCCAGACGGCCGATCAGACGGCCTTCATCTTCCAGCACTACCGTGTCATCGCCCCTCTGCAGCAAGCGCAGGAAGCCAATACTGAGCGCGTTTTCAAAGTCGATCTGGCTGGGCTGAGGCTCGGGCAGGTGGCCAAAGCTGGAGCCGCGGTGCCGCGCCAGCCCCTCCAGGTCAAGGGCGCTATCCAGGGCCTCGATAACCCGGGTCTTGCCCGTGCCTGTGCGGCCGCTGACCAAGACCAGTTTGGCGCGCTGCAGGGACCGTTCCAGCTCCTCCAGCAGAAACCGGCGCAGGGCCTTGTAGCCGCCGCTCACCCGGGGGTAGACGATGCCGGCATCCGCCAGCCACTGCTGCACGGTCTGGGAACGCAGGCCGCCGCGCCAGCAGTACAACGCTCCGTCGGGGTTGTTGCGGGCAAACTCGCTCCAGGCCGCAAGCCGCCGCTCCCGCTCCGTGCCGGACACCAGCCGGTGGCCCAGCTCAATGGCCGCGGCCTGGCCCTGCTGCTTGTAGCAGGTGCCAACCTGGGAACGCTCCTCGTTGCTCATCAGGGGCAGATTCTGTGCCGTGGGGAAGGCGCCGTGGGCGAACTCCCCCGGCGAGCGCAGATCCAGAAACGGGGTATCGGCCAGGAACAGCTGGCGATAGTCGGAGGTTTCCGGCAGCGTGGCCATGATGATGAGCGATTACTCGGCTTCGCCGCCGAACAGGTCCATGACCCGTTCCTGCAAGCGGGTGACAACGTCGGACATCAGGGCGAAATCGGCATCCAGCCGCGCCGCCTGATCCGCTTCCGGCAGGTCTTCGTTCTCCTTCATGAGTTCGTCCGAAAACTTGAGGCGCCGCAGACAGAGATCCTCCGCCAGTACCAGGGACACCCGCTCTTCCCAGCTCAGCGACAGGCGCGCAACCTGTTTGCCGGCATTCAGATGGGTTTCCAGTTCTTCCCCCAGCAGGTCAACGCCGCGGCAGCGGACCACGCCGCCCTCTTCCCCGGGCTCGCGCAGTTCGCACTCATCGCCCAGGGCAAAATCAGTGGGCAGGGACTGGTGGGCCAGCCAGGCGGTCATGGTGGCGGTGGGCGCGTTATTGACCTGGGGCAGCACCACCGGGAAGCTGCCGATGCACTCGCGCAGCGCGTTGAGCAGTTCCTCGGCGCGGGCGGCGCTGGTGGCTTCCACGAACACCCAGTTGGCGCGGGTATCGATGTAGGCATGCAGATAAACAGAGCGGGTAAAGGCGCGGGGCAGAAAATCCAGCACGATTTCGTCCTGCAGGTTGATACGCTCCTTGCGATAGACCTTGCGCCCCTGGGACTCCTCGATTTCCGCCACCTTTTCCGCCAGCTGCTCGCGCACCACCGTGGAGGGCAGCAGCCTCTCCTCGCGCCGCAGGCGCAGCAGGAAGCGGCCGTTGACCGGGTGCACCAGCGCGCTGGTGGTATCACCCAGGGCGGGAACCCAACCGGCGGATACCGGCTGGGTAGCGCTGCAGTGCTGGAACTCACGCTGCGCCAGCTGTTGCTCCAATTGTTCGGCTGTCACGGTAAAAGGCGCAGTGAGGCGGTATGCCCGCACGTTTTTAAACCACATAGAATACTCCGTTGGTGGCCAGACCCAGAACTTCGCGGCTCGACCCGCGCGACCCGACCAAAAGATCGGGATTGTACCTCAAGCCGGGCCCGCGGGCAGAGGGCACTCGCATTGCGGCTGTGGTGAATGCAACAATGCGGGCTCCATGATCACTAGCGAGGAAACACCGACCATGAAATACCTCCACACAATGGTGCGCGCCAGCGACCTCGACGCCTCCCTGGACTTCTACTGCGCCAAGCTGGGGCTGGTGGAAGTGAACCGCTATGAGAGTGAAGGCGGCCGCTTTACCCTGGTCTACCTGGCCGCAGCCGGGGACGTGGCGCGGGGGAGGGAAGAGAGCAGCCCCTTGCTGGAAATCACCTGGAACTGGGATCCGGAGGAATACAGCGGCGGCCGCAACTTCGGCCACCTGGCCTACCGGGTCGAGGACATCTATGCCACCTGCCAGCGCCTGCTGGATGCCGGTGTCACCATTAACCGGCCCCCGCGGGACGGGCATATGGCGTTCATTCGCTCACCGGACGGCATTTCCATCGAGCTGCTGCAGGAGGGCGGTTCGCTGCCACCGCAAGAGCCGTGGGCGTCGATGGCAAATACCGGCAGCTGGTGAGCTATCAAGCCCTGAGGAAACTGAGGATCCAGCGCCCGATCCGGTCAGTCTCGGGAGCTCCGTTCAGAGAGGCTACGCCGGCGGAGTAGGCAGGCTCACCAATAATCTCGCGGCGGAAGTCCATGATCTCACGGGAATATGCGGGCACGAACTCCGGGTGCCCCTGAAATGTGAGTATGTGCTCATCGACCTGCACAACCGCGTTTTCACAGAATTCGCTGCTCGCCAGTACCTGGGCACCCGACGCATTCTTGACGACCTGATCCTGGTGGCTTACCAGAATGGCGAACTCTGCCTCTCCCTGGTCATGCCACGCGGGCGAGTGCGAGAAGCGATGCAGGTGCAGCCCTACTCCCCAGCCTTTCGGGGATTTCGCGGTTTCGCCACCCAGGGCATGCGCAACCAGCTGGTGGCCGAAACAGATTCCCACCAGCTTCTTCCGGCGCTGGTGAAGCTCGCGCACGAACTCCATCAGCGTTGCGATCCAGGGCTTGTCGTCGTATACACTGCTTTTGCTGCCGGTGATCAGGTAGGCATCAACCTCATCGATATCCTGGGGATATTCGCCCTGTTCCACGTCATAAACGGCGAATTCCAGAGAAGGATCCAGCCGACCCAGCAGGGCGACAAACATGTCCGGATACTCACCAAAATCCGGCACCCACTCCGGCCGTACCGCATCCGTCTTCAGAATACCCAGTTTCACCAACAACCCCCGATCTCGCATGCAATCACAAGGCAGCATGGTAGGTAAGGCACCTGCGGCTGTCCATACCACTCCGGGGGGACCCTGGGCTGCCCCACCTGGGCGGCCGCACCTAGGCGGCCCCACCTGGCCGGCCGCACCCTTTGTCATGAAACCGACATGGCGCTGTCATTTTTATGCCATGAAAGCTCGCCAAACTATCCACATGAAGATGCTCATCGCCATTCACAGGCTCGACCTTCAGCTGCTGGGTCGCATATTTTCCCAGGGAGAGCGGCGGATGGTACGGCCCCTGGCACGCGCGCTCTCCCGCTCTGGTGACGGCTACCTGCACCTGCTGGTACCGCTGCTTCTGCTGCTGCTGTCGGTAGATGGCGCAACCCGCTTTGCGGGCCTGCTGACGCTGGCCCTGCTACTCGAGCGCGGGCTGTACTGGGGCCTGAAGAACAGCCTGAAACGGCGTCGCCCACAGGAAGCGGTGCCGGGTTTCCGCAGCCTGGTCACCGCCGCCGACCAGTTCAGCTTTCCTTCCGGACACAGCTCCGCAGCCTTTTTGCTGGCGACGGCACTGGCGCTGGTCTACGGTGGCCCGGTCGTCCCAATATTCCTGTGGGCCAGCGGCGTCGCCCTGTCACGGGTGCTGCTCGGTGTCCACTTCCCCGGGGACACCGCTGCCGGTGCGCTGATGGGCAGCGGCAGCGCCCTGTTCTGTGCCAGCCTGCTGGGCCTGTAGGTGAAAATACTCTACGGGGTGCAAGCTACCGGCAACGGCCATATCAGCCGAGCTCGAGCCATGGCAGAAGCTTTCCGCGAGCACGCAGTGGAAGTGACCTGGCTGTTTTCCGGCCGCGAGCGCAGCCAGCTGTTCGACATGGCAGCCTTTGGTGACTTCCGCCACCACCGTGGCCTGACCTTTGCCACCCGGGCTGGCGCCATTCGCTACTGGCAGACGCTGCGGCAGAACCACCTGCCCCGGTTTCTCCGCGACGTCAAAGAGTTGCCGTTGGCCGGATTCGATCTCCTGGTAACAGACTTCGAGCCGGTGACTGCCTGGGCCGGACGACGGGCAGGGATCCCAACCATCGGTATCGGTCACCAGTATGCCTTCGGCCCAAACACGCCCATGGCCGGGGGTCACTGGCTGGCTCGGCAGGTCATGCACCGGTTCGCGCCCGTGGACCGGCCCGTGGGGCTGCACTGGCACCCCTACAGCAGCAATGTGCTGCCGCCCATTCTGGACCTGCCGGAGCAGGGTGGTAACGCAAGCGACCACGTGCTGGTCTACCTGCCCTTCGAAGATGCAGCGGCGATTCGCGCTCTGCTGCAGCAGTTCCCCGAATTCCGCTTCCGCCTTTATGGCCCGGGGCTGGATACCAGCGAGCAGGGCAATGTCAGCCAGCGCCCGACCAGCGTCACGGCTTTCAAGCGGGATCTTGCCTGCTGCTCGGGAGTGATCTGCAACAGCGGTTTCGAACTGATCAGTGAGTGCCTGCAATGGCAGAAACCTGTACTCACCAAGCCGCTGATGGGACAGTCGGAGCAGCTATCAAACGCCCTTGCCCTGAATCAGCTGGGGCACGCGACGGTCACGGCGCGGCTGGACCGTGCGTCGCTGGGACCCTGGCTGCACCAGAGACCGGCCTCTCCCGGGCTGCGGTTTCCGGATGTAGCGGGTACGCTGGCGGCATGGCTGGCTGCGGGGGCAAGCACGGGGATCGCTGCGCTGCAGCAGCAGCTGTGGCAGGACACAGACCGCGACAGAGCATGCCAGCCGCTGCCGCCGCCCGAGACAGCGATTGCCGCACCCTGGTGTGCTGAGCAGCAGCACGTGAGGTTGGGCAATCTGGCCGGCATAAGGTAGCCTAGCGCCTCCAACTGTAGAGGCATCTTCGGCTTGCTGTCCCTCATCCTACTGTTTCTATTGACCGGCGAGGCCCGCGCGGACGCGTTCGTTGGCAGCGAGCGCTGCATAGACTGCCATCAGGCCGAACATCAGCTCTGGCAGGGCTCGCACCATGATCTCGCCATGCAGGAACCCGCAGACGACACGGTACTCGGTGACTTCGACGATGCCACCTTCAGTCGCCGCGGGGTAACCACCACGTTCACCCGCGATGGCGACAGCTTCATTGTGCGTACCGCAGGCGAAGATGGCAGCCTGCAGGACTTCCCGGTGCGCTATGTTTTCGGGGTCGAACCCCTGCAACAGTACCTGCTGCCACTGTCGCGCGGCCGCCTGCAGGCCTTCGACATCGCCTGGGATACGCGCCCCGCGGAGGCGGGCGGTCAGCGCTGGTTTCATCTCAACCCGGAAGAGGTGACCGACCACACTGACCCCCTGCACTGGACCGGCCCGTATATGAACTGGAACACCAGCTGCGCCGAGTGCCACAGCACCAACCTGGAAAAGGGCTATGACGCGAGCAGCCGCAGCTTTGACACCCGTTTCAGCGAGGTAGACGTCGGTTGCGAGGCCTGTCACGGCCCCGGCGAGCGACACTTGCGTCTGCTGCGGGAAGGCCGGGCCAGTGCGGAGCCCAACGGCGGATTTCCCGTCTCCCTGGCCCAGCGGGGTGACTGGGCCTTCAGCGAGCAGACCCCCATTGCCAAGCGCACCACGCCGCTTGCGTCCAACACCCAGATCGACAGCTGCGCCCGCTGTCATTCCCGACGCGGCAATCTGGGGGCCTACCACTACGGCAGACCCCTGCTGGACACCCATCGCCTGGCCCTGCCCGAGGAGCCCTTGTACTACCATGATGGACAGATCCGCGACGAGGTGTTCGTCTACGGTTCCTTCATCCAGAGTCGCATGCACCAGGCGGGAGTGGTCTGCAGTAACTGTCACGAACCTCACAGCCTGCAGCTGCGGGCGCCGGGTAACGGAGTCTGCGCACAGTGCCACAAGGCGGATGTATACGATCAGCCTGAACATCATCGCCACGCGGCGGATTCCACCGGCGCGGCGTGCGCCAACTGCCACATGCCGGAGACGACCTACATGGTGGTCGACCCGCGGCGTGACCACAGCATGCGCATTCCGCGGCCGGATCTCAGCGTGGTCATGGGCATCCCCAATGCCTGTAACCAGTGCCATCAGGATCGGGATGCGCAGTGGGCGCTGGACGCAACCCGCGCCTGGGGTCTGCGCTTCAGCTCTGCCGCAAACCATCAGGCTCGCGCCCTGCAGCAACTGGCAGCGGGTAACAGGGCGGCCGTACCCAGGCTGCAGGAACTGGTCCGTGACCACACAGCGGCACCGGTACTGCGGGCCACAGCCCTGACCGCGCTGGGTCGGGCGGGTGAATCCGCCGATATCAGCACGCTGCTGTACGGGCCCGATCCACTGCTGCGCATGGCGGCGGTACAGAGCCTGGCGGGCGTGCCGCTGGCCCGCCGCTATCAGCTCCTGCAACCGCTCATTACCGACGAGGTGGCCAGTGTACGCATGGCCGTCGCCGAGACGCTGGCAGGGGTTCCGCTGGAGCAGCTCAACGCGGAGGCAGAGCCTCTGCGAGCGCTGTTCGCGGAGTACGTAGCCACTCAGACGCTGCACACGGATATGCCCGGCGTGAATCTGCAGCTTGGTCTGTTTCTGCAGAATCGGGGCGACCTGCCCGCGGCAGAGCGCGCCTACCGGGAGGCGCTGCACCTGAATCCGCAGCTGCTGGCAGCGCGGCTGAACCTGGCCGACCTGTTGCGCAGCCTGCAGCGGGAGGATGAGGCCAGAGCAGAGTTGCAGGCGGCACTGGCAGCGGCACCTGACAACGGCTCAGCTCTGCATGCTCTGGGGCTGCTGGAGACGCGCGTGGGCAACCGTGAAGAGGGTCTCGCCTACCTGCGGCAGGCCGCCACAGTGGAACGGGAGGGGGTGCGACATCGATACGTGTACGCCATTGCCCTGCATGACAGCGGCGACCCACAGGCCGCACTCAGTCAGCTGCAGGCCATTCAGAGAATGGTGCCCGGAGACGAAGGGGTGCTGGTAGCGCTGGTCACCTACAGCGAAGAGCTTGGAGAAAGAGAGCGCGCCCTGCACTGGGCCAGCGAGCTGCTGCAAGCGGTTCCGGACAACCCCGCCTACAAGGCATTACACCAGCGGCTGACACTCGGCGCCAGCCGCTGAGGGTGGGAAATCAGGACCCGGCGGGGACAAACACCAGATTGAAAGTCACTGGAACCGCGGTACTGATCGCACTCAGGCCAGCCACTTCCCGCAGGGCATCAATACCCGCGCCCAGGGCGAACTCGCCGGCATTGACGATGACCGGCCGTGCGCTGATCACCCTCAGCACGCTGCCTTCCCCACCGCTGACCAGCACCGGCACCGACAAGGTCGCCTGCTGGCCGTGCAGGGACAAAACGACCTCAATGTCCGTGGTCACCACGCCCCCATCGGTAACAATAGCCAATACACTGGGATCAACATTGCTATTGATATTGGCTGCCGGGAACTCCACCGTCCGGAACAGCATTTCTCGCATGCGTTCGTTGCGAATCGGGATCAGCGTCTCGACACTGTTGAGGTCTATACCTACCTGCACCTTCCCCTCGCTGCCAATAAACCCGACCATCTCGGTGAAGTGATGGCTCTCCGCTATGGCATCGTTCTTGATGGACAGGAAATCCAGTCTTGAGCGGCTGTTGTCCAGCTCCCACTGTGCCTGAGCTGCACTCGCACCGACAAGCAGGGCGCAGAGGCCCAGCACCTTGGTTAATTTCAGTACCATTACTAAGTCTCCATTCTGGGCGGAATTGGTGGGCTAACAACTATAAGCAGTTTGTACACAAAAGGTAAAAATGGTTCAGGCAAGTTTGCGGGCGCTGATCCAGTCCGTGTGAAACATCTCCCCACGCGGCCTGTCACGGCGCTCATAAGTATGGGCGCCAAAATAGTCCCGCTGTGCCTGCAGCAGGTTCGCTGGCAGACGGTCGCTGCGATAGCCATCGTACCAGGCCAGCGCCGCCGCAAAGGCCGGCACCGGCAAGCCGAGTTGCAGGGCAGTTACCACGGCGTTGCGCCAGGCGTATTGTGAGCTGACGATCGCCTCGCAAAAGAAATCGTCCAAGAGCAGACTCTCCAGCCCGGGTTCGCGTCTGAAGGCGTCCGCAATATCCTCCAGAAAAACCGAGCGGATAATGCAGCCGCCTCGCCACAGCCTGGCAATAACCGCGTTATCCAGCTGCCAGCCGAACTCCGTGGCCGCGGCGTCCAGCTGCGCAAAGCCCTGCGCGTAACTCACCAGTTTGGACGCGTACAGAGCCTGGCGCACATCGCTGACAAACTGTTCGCGATCGCCCTTAAAGGCGGTCCCAGGCCCGGGCAATACCCCACTGGCGCGCACGCGCGCATCCTTCTGCGCGGACAGGCAGCGGGCAAATACCGCTGCCGTAATCAGGGTAGTGGGCACCCCCAGATCAAGGGCGTGCTGGCTCATCAGCTTGCCCGTACCCTTCTGGGCCGCGCTGTCCAGAATCCGATCCAGCAGGTAGTCGCCGGTTTCAGGATCACGGACCGTGAAGATATCCCGGGTGATCTCGATCAGATAGCTCGCCAGCTCGCCCTCGTTCCAATCGCGGAATACGCGGTAGAGCTCATCATTGCTGAGGCTGGCACCTTCACGCAGCAGAAAATAGGCCTCGCAGATCAGCTGCATATCGCCGTACTCAATGCCGTTGTGCACCATTTTTACATAGTGCCCGGCGCCGTCGTCACCCACCCATTCGCAGCAGGGAACATCGCCATTGGGTCCCACCTTGGCGGCAATCGTCTGAAAGAGGTCGCGCACCGCCGGCCAGGCATCCGGGTGTCCACCGGGCATGATCGAGGGCCCTTTGAGCGCACCCTCTTCACCGCCTGACACTCCCGCACCGATAAAGCGGAGCCCAGCCTCACGCAGGGCTGCGGAGCGCCGGTTACTGTCGCGGTAATCACTGTTGCCGCCATCGATAATGATGTCATCGGGATCCAGCAGCGGCTGCAGCTCGGCGATCACCGCATCCACCGCGGCACCGGCCTTGACCATCAGCATCACCCGCCGCGGCCGCTTAAGCGAGGCGACAAATTCCTGCACTGAACTGAAGCCCTGTATCCGGGCGGCACTGCCCGGCCAGACCTTGTCCTCCGGTTCATCGCCCAGGCCTTCAACGAATCCGTGCATGGCGGCGGCGGTGCGGTTGTAGACCGCTACCGAAAAACCGTGGTTGGCCATGTTGAGGACCAGGTTCTGACCCATGACCGCAAGGCCGATAAGGCCGATGTCGTTGTGCATGTGTGCTCCTGGATCCGAGGGTTCAGATCACGGCAATATCCGCCAAGTCGCCCTTGCTTTCCAGCCAGGCCTTGCGGTCGCCGGCGCGCTTTTTGGCCAGCAGCATGTCCAGCATGCTGTTGGTATCGTCGCCCGCATCCAGCACCAGCCGCACCAGGCGCCGGGTGTCCGGGTCCATGGTCGTTTCACGCAGCTGCAAGGGGTTCATCTCCCCCAGCCCCTTGAAGCGCTGGACGTTGACCTTGCCTTTTTTCTTCTCCGCCTCGATGCGGTCCAGCACGCCCTGCTTCTCACTCTCGTCCAGAGCGTAGTAGACCTCTTTGCCCACGTCGATGCGGTACAGCGGGGGCATCGCGACATAGACGTGCCCGGCCGCTACCAGCGGCCGGAAATGGCGCACGAACAGGGCGCAGATCAGGGTGGCGATGTGCAGGCCGTCGGAGTCGGCGTCTGCGAGGATGCAGACCTTGTGGTAG
>JBLRXF010000065.1:0-11264 GCA_047920875.1 Haliea sp.
GGTGCAAGGCAAATCCCGCAGTGGCTTGTCCGGGTAAACCAGACTGCCCCGGAACGCCGGGGACAGGGGCGTGAGGCGGTTTTTCTTGATCTGGCGCATGGCGGCAGACGCGGTCGATGATACCCGGTCCAGGAGCGGGGTCCGGCTGGACTTCGGCGGCGAAACACACCATATCTGGTGCCCGCCCCGGTAAATTTACCGGCTATATCGTTTTGGCTTGCCTGGCACCGGGACCTCGCGCACACTAGCTGACGTCAGCGGGTCAGGGGAGCAAGGGTCATGGGAGAAGTCGTCAAGGCTTTGCACACGGTAGTCGATATTGGCCTGCAGGATGCCTCCCTGGATATCTGGGACCGCAAGTACCGTTTGCAGGATCGCGCCGGCAAACCGGTCGATCGGGATATCGCGGACACTCTGAAACGGGTGGCTCGCGCCCTGTCCGATGTCGAGGATACTGACAGCGCCCGCAAACAGTGGTACCAGCGTTTTCTCTGGGCCCTGCAGAACGGCGCCCTGCCCGCGGGCCGGATCATTTCCAACGCCGGTGCCGCGGCCTACAAACCCTCGACCTCGACGATCAACTGCACGGTATCGGGCAACATCACCGACTCCATGGACGATATCCTGCAGAAGAATCACGAGGCCGGCATGACTCTCAAGGCCGGCTGTGGCATCGGCTACGAATTCTCCACTCTGCGGCCGCGGGGCGCCTATGTCAGCGGCGCCGGAGCCTACACCTCCGGGCCGCTGTCGTTCATGGATATCTACGACAAGATGTGCTTCACCGTGTCCTCCGCCGGCGGGCGTCGCGGCGCCCAGATGGGCACCTTCGATATTCATCACCCCGATGTCATCGACTTTATCCGCGCCAAGCGCGAGGACGGCCGTCTGCGGCAGTTCAACCTCAGCCTGCTGATCACCGACGAGTTCATCGAAGCGGTGAAGAGCGATGCAGACTGGTCACTGAGCTTCCCCCTGACCGCGAAGGAAGTGGAAGAGTCCGCCATGGATCTGGACAACAACCCTGAGGTGATCTGGCGCCCATTCCCGGTGAACAAGGGTTACGTGAGCAATGACCGCGGCGAAGTGGCCTGCCGGGTCTACAAGACCGTGCCGGCACGCAGGCTGTGGGACATGATCATGGCCTCCACCTACGACTTTGCCGAGCCGGGTTTCATCCTGATCGACCGGGTCAACCAGATGAACAACAACTGGTGGCTGGAAAATATCCGGGCGACCAATCCTTGCGTTACTGCCGACACCTGGGTGCAAACAAGTGAAGGACCCAAGCAGGTTGCGGATCTGGTCGGCCGGCCTTTCCACGCCCGCGTAGACGGCCGCGATCATGCCACCGGCCCTGAAGGCTTCTTCCGCACGGCAACCAAGCCCGTAGTGCGTCTGCAGACTCGCGAGGGCCCCGCGCTGCGGCTCACCGCTGACCATCGCGTGCGGCGGGTATCCACCCTCACCCGCTGGCGCCTGGAGACCGAGTGGTGCGAGGCGAGCGCGCTGCGACCTGGCGACCAGGTCCTGCTCAACGATCATCGCAGCGGGTCCGAGTGGCCGGGTGCCCGGTCCCGTGGGGAAGGCTACCTGATCGGCCTGCTGCTTGGTGATGGCACCCTGAAGACAGACAAGGCGGTACTGTCCGTCTGGCTGCGGCCCCTGGCGGTGAATGAGGGAAGCACCGTAGACGGAGTTGAAGGTGTGATGGCGGCGGCGCTTGCGGCCGCCCGCAGCCTGCCACATCGAGCCGACTTTGCCGGCTGGCACAAGGTCGCCGGGCGGGATGAATATCGCCTGGCCAGCGGTGCCCTGCGCCAGCTGGCCTTGGGGCTTGGCATGGCGCCCGGAAGAAAGGCGATCACACCCCAGGCGGAGGCGTCCTCCAGCGACTTCCATTGTGGCCTGCTGCGGGGGCTGTTCGATGCCGATGGCTCGGTTCAGGGCTCGCAGACGAAAGGCGTCAGCGTGCGTCTGGCCCAGTCCGACCTTGCCACTCTCGAGGCAGCACAGCGCATGTTGTTGCGCCTGGGGATCAACTCGACCCTGTACCGGGAGCGGCGTACGGCGGGTGAATCACTGCTGCCCGATGGCCGCGGCGGCACGGCGATGTACGCCACCCGTGCGCAGCACGAATTGGTCATCAGCGGTGCCAATCTGGCGGTATTTGCCGAACGCATAGGCTTTGCCGATACCGCCAAGCAGGCGCGGCTGGAGGACGCACTGGCGGGCTACGCGCGCAACTTGAACCGGGAGCGTTTCGTGGCCACGGTGGCCGCTGTCGAAGCAGACGGCGTCGAGGATGTCTACGACGTGCAGGTTCCGGGCATCAATAACTTTGACGCCAATGGCCTGCACGCGCACAACTGTGGCGAACAACCCCTCCCCCCCTACGGCAGCTGCCTGCTGGGCTCCATCAATCTTACCCGGCTGGTGTTGGACCCGTTCACCGACAAGGCCCGCTTCGACTGGGATCGCTACCGCGACGTGGTAGCGGTGTTTACTCGCATGCTCGACAACGTGGTGGAGATCAACGGCCTGCCCCTGGAGCAGCAGCGCCAGGAAATCGTCCGCAAGCGCCGCCACGGCATGGGCTTCCTGGGCCTGGGCTCCACCATCACCATGCTGGGCATGTGCTACGGCGACGACGCCTCGGTGGAATTTACCGAGGAAGTGTCGCGGGAAATGGCTCTCGTAGGCTGGCAGCAGGGTATCGCCCTGGCCGAGGAAAAGGGCCCGGCCCCGATTATGGAGGAGCTGTTTGAGGTAACCCCGGAAATGCTGGCCGCACGCCCGGAAATGGCGCGGGACGGTGTCAGCGTCGGCGACCGCCTGCCCGGCAAGGTCCTGCACGCACGCTATAGCCGCTACATGCAGCGGGTGGCCGAGGTGGCCCCTGAGCTGGTGGAGGAATTGGCGGCCAAGGGCGCGCGCTTCACCCACCATTCTTCCATCGCCCCCACGGGCACGATTTCCCTGTCCCTGGCCAACAACGCCAGCAATGGCATCGAGCCCAGTTTTGCTCATCACTATGCCCGCAACGTTATCCGTGAGGGCCGCAAGAGCAAGGAGAAGGTGGATGTGTTCTCTTTCGAACTGCTGGCCTATCGCAGTCTGGTGAATCCCCGCGCCATGCCCTATAGCGAACGCGAGGAGGAAAAACTCCCCGACTATTTTATTGTTGCAGACAGCGTTACGCCGAAGCAGCACGTGGACATTCAGGCAGCTGCCCAGAAGTGGGTGGACTCCTCCATTTCCAAGACCGCCAACGTGCCCACGGACTATCCCTTTGAAGACTTCAAGGACATCTACCTGTACGCCCATGCCAAGGGGCTCAAGGGCTGCACCACCTTCCGCTTCAACCCCGAGGCATTCCAGGGCGTGCTGGTCAAGGAGCAGGACCTGGAAAACACGGTGTACCAGTTCACTCTTGAAGATGGTTCTGTAGTGGAACTCAAGGGTAATCAGGAAGTGGAGTACGACGGTGAAATGCACACCGCGGCCAACCTGTTCGACGCCCTGAAAGAAGGCTACTACGGCAAATTCTGAGCCCGGAGACAGCAATGACAGTAAAGATCGGCAGCAAGATCGTCAGCTACAAGGTCCTCGCACAGGGTGCCACTCCGGAACCCATAGCGGGTCAACATGAGGCGGTGCCCGCCAGCAACGTGGTACACATGCACGAGGCTTTTCAGCGGCCCGAGCGCCTTGTGGGCTCGACCTACAAGGTCAAGACCCCCATGTCGGAGCATGCGCTCTACATCACGGTCAACGATGTCATTCTCAACGAGGGCACCGAGCACGAGCTGCGGCGTCCGTTTGAGGTCTTCATTAATTCCAAGAACATGGAGCACTTCCAGTGGGTGGTTGCCCTGACCCGGCTGATTTCGGCCGTGTTCCGCAAGGGCGGCGACGCCACCTTCCTGGTTGAAGAGTTGAAGGCAGTGTTCGACCCCCGCGGCGGCTATTTCAAGAAAGGCGGTGTGTTCATGCCCTCCATCGTGGCTGAAATCGGTTACGCCATCGAAGATCACATGAAACATATAGGTCTGATAGATTCCAGACTGGACGAGCACCAGCAGAAATTCATTGACGAAAAACGCCGCGAGATAATGGGCAGTGTGGGAGCTGCGGGTGAAGACATTGCCGAGCGCGAGGACTCGCCTTTTCCCGCCGGTGCCAGTCTCTGCTACAAGTGCAGTACCCGCGCCGTTGTGCTGCTGGACGGCTGCATGACCTGCCTGAATTGCGCCGATTCCAAATGCGGGTAGATACTTGCTGAAGGTCGCCGACACGCTGGCAGGCTATGTCCTCGACAATATGGGGGGAGCGGTCGATCAGGCGGCATTCCTGGCGGGTACCGAGACCCCCGTTGCCATTATTGGTGCACGCGGTACCGGCAAGATGTACATCGCCAGGATTCTTCACAGCCGCGCCGGTGGCCGTGCCGACAGTCTGATCGCGATTGACTGTCGTGAGTTTCGCAGTCGCGATGACGCCAATCGGCGCATTCGCCGGGCACTGCTCGCCGGCGCTGGCAAGACCCTGGTATTCAAATCACCGCAATTGATGAGCGCTGATGTCCAGCTGAAGCTGGCGCGACAAATGGCCTCGCGTCTGCTGGCAGACACCGACACACCGACCTACCTTCCCCCTGTGCGCTTCGTCGCACTATTTCCGGATACTTTGCAGGCGCTGGTTGCGCAGGGCGCTTTGCAGCGAAAGCTGGCGAGCGTGTTTGCGGCCTATCCGATCCGGGTCCCGCCGATGCGCGATCGGCCGCGGGCCATTCTGCGCTGGGCCCACAAGATCCTGTCCCAGGAAGCTGCAAGCCGAAGCATGGAGGTAAAAGGTTTTACCCCCGAAGCGGAGCAGGCCATGCGCCAGCATCTCTGGCACGGCAATATCAGCGAGATTCGCCAGCGGGTAGTGAGCGCACTGGACCAGAAGCCCGCAGCGGAATGGCTCACACCGGTGGACCTGAAGCTGTTTCTCGGCGACCAGGCAAGCAGTGTCAGTCTGCCCTCTCCTCTCCAGCGTTACACCGGTGAACGCTACAGTCCCAGTGCCCGGGAAGAGCTGGAACTGGCGTTGGCGGAACGGGTTAATCAGCTGTTGCTGGCGCAGGAAACGCTGCCTTTGGGGGCCTGGCTGGAAGATGAAATCGTGCTGGCGGCTCTGGTTCGTTACCGGGGCAAGCACGGTCCCAGCGCTGCTTTCCTGCAGACCAGCTGCCGCAATATCGTCCGTTGGCTGCCCGGTATCGCCAGCCGCCAGGCTTCGCGTGAGGGCTGCCTCCTGTGGCAGGAGCCGGCGCGTCTGGTGGCCGACTGGGTCCGCGGACTGGGTAACGCCGGCGTCAGCCCTCTGGTCGCTGGCGAGGGCTTGTTGCTGGAGCTTCTGGAGGCCCGGGCCGATCTGGCAACGGTGGAGTTGCGGGCACGGATGCTGGGTGTGTCCAGACCCACCTATGGCAGACGCCTGTATGAGTGGCGGGCCCTGAACCTGTCCAAACAGCAGGACCTTGCACATGGCTGAAGATCTGCCAGCGGTTCCCGACAGCGGCACTCCCCGCCTCCGTGAACTCGCGGCGGAGTACCAGGACCTGCTCCGGGAAGCGGATCTGGAACCGCTCGGTTTCTCCGCCAGGCTGAATCTGCTGCTGGATCTTGCGGCCATACTGCCTTCCCGCATTGAGGGGCGAGTCCTCGGAGTACTGGCGATCAATCCGGAGTGGAAGGAGCTGGACGTCCGCCGCTGGCTGCAACAGGACCATCTGCCCCCGCGCCCGCAACTGCAGGCACTGGTGCGCCTGCTCGTTGCTCGCCTTGGGCCGGGTCACGATCCGCAGCGCTGGGAGGCGTTCCTGCTCTATGGTTCACCTCTGGTCGCCTCCCCGGTGGAGCATTTGCTCTACCGCGAGGACCGCGTTCGCAGGGACATAGCCGCGCGGATTTTTGCCCGGCTCACGGAGCGCTATGAGATTCCTTCTTCAAGCTATGACGCCGATGTGGTGTTCCAGCATTGCCTGCAGTTGATGCAGCAGTTCAATATTTACGAGTGGCAGGACTTCCAGGCCGGGCACCTGGAGCCGTTTCGCAGCGTCCTTTTCCCAACAGATCCCTGACACACGGCTCGCCTGCATTGCAGGAAAATGGCAAATAATACTTGCAGAGCTCGCTCGACTACTAAAATACTGTCACAGCAGCAAGGGATGAGGCTGATCATGAGCGAACCAACAGAAGTCCAGGACGTTACCGGCATTCGCGTTGCCATTGTCGACGACGCCAAAACCATCCGCATGATGATGTCGCACACCCTGAAACAGATGGGTTGCGAGGTCGAGACAGCGGAGGATGGCTACAGGGCGCTGGCCCTGTTGCGCCGCTTCAAGCCGGATATCGTCTTTCTGGACATCAGCATGCCGGAGCTGGACGGTTACCAGACCTGCAGTCTGATTCGACACGGCGAGGATACCCGTGATCTGCCGGTAGTTCTGCTGTCATCATCGGACGGTGTCTTTGATATCGCTCGCGGCCAGGCCCGAGGCGCGACGGCCCATGTCAGCAAGATTCCCCCTGACCCGATTCTGCGCCAGCTTATTTTCGAGAATACGCGGGCAAGTGGAGCGGCTTGAGTGACCGCCGCATTTACCGCGCTGACGGCCCTGCAGGCGCGTTATGCCAGCAAGGGTGCCGCCCTCCCCCCGGAGCTGCCAGAGCCCGAATACTGGCACGGTGCGCTGGTGGGCATTGCCGGGGTGCCTCTGCTGGTGCCAGCGGGTGACGTCGATGCCGTAATTGCCGTGCCGGCACTCACGACCATTCCGGGCACCCGGAACTGGGTACTCGGGATTGCCAGTTACCACGGGAGCCTGTTGCCGGTTTACTGTGGCGACAGCCTTTTTGGCCAACGACTGCCTCCGGGCCGGCGACGGGAGTACTGTCTGGTCATCAAGCGTCCCGGCTTTCACGCCGGGATAACCCTGAGCAGGGTAGAGGGCAATATCAAGTTGCTCATGGCTCAGCGCGAGGCAGAGTGCCGACTGGATGGCCCTCTTGCGGCCTGCTGCGATGGCGGCTTCAGTCAGGGTGAGCGTTTTCTGGGGCTGCTCGATATCGCCCGGCTGGCGACAGACGCAGCCCTTCTGGACACGGCTGCAAGGTCCGTGGCCACCGCCGAGGATACAGCATTATGAGCAAATCGACTTTTTCCCTGTCCCCGGTCCTTGGCCCGCTTGCTCTGGTAGTCGGCTTGCTCGGCTGCCTGACCGGTCTGGCAATTGCACTGGGCAGCGTTGCCGAGGCATCCTCCGCACGGGGGCTGCTGCTCATGGTCATCGCGCTATTGGTACTGTTGTTGGCTGTCGCTGGTCTGCTGCTGTGGCAGGCCAGGGACGCTGGCGGTGGTGCGGCTGCCTCCGCCGGGATTACAGCGGCCCTGAGTCGGCTCGCCGAGGGAGATCTGACCGCCGTTGCGAGCAGCGAATCCGTGGCCACCGCGGCCATTGCAGAGCAACTGAATGCGGCCCTGGGACGGCAGCGGGAGTTGGTGGCCAGTATTCGCAGCCCCTTCGAGGGTCTGGTGACCGAGCTGCACAAACTGGGTAAGAACAGCAGCAAGAGCTGTGAACAGAGCGTCAGGCTGGCGCGTGAATTGCAGGATGCTGGCGGCGCTCTAGGCCAGGATGTGCGTGCAGCGGACAACTTGACCACGGTCAGTCAGCAGGCGAGGGAGGCGATGAGCCAGCACCGGCAACTGGTGACTCGAGGCCAGGGCCTTGCCGGCGACATGTCCAGGGCGTCCACGGATGTTCGCGAGTCCATTCAGGAAACGTCCAAGTCCGCCAAGCGCCAGGGTGAGCTGATCCAGTCGGTAACCACAGCAGCCGAGTATATCCAGTCCCTGAATACCAAGATTTCCGTGGTTGCGATCAACACCCGCATCGAGGCCGAGCGGGCCGGTGAACACGGCCGGCCCTTCCTGGGCATCGCCGAGGCAATCGGCGACCTGCTGCGCGAAGCCGAAGAGGAAGGACGCAAGATCACCAGCGAAGTTCGCATGCTGCAGAATCTGTCCGCTGAAAATCTCAATAGCCTTGAACACACGGTGGGCGCGGTCGTGACCGTACTGGACTTCGTTGAGCGCATTGACGGTGTTCTGGAGGATATCAATCGGGGTGCGGGAAGAATGTTGGACATGGTCGATTCCATGGGCACGACGACGCTGCAATCGGCGGAAGCTGTACGCCGGATGAATGCCCTGCTCAGCAGCCTCGGGGAACAGAATCGCGGTCTCAGGGAAAGCGCCGAGCTGGCTCAGCAGGGGGTCGTTAGCCTGCAGCAAACCCTCTCTACCCTGGGGCGGAACCTGGCTCGACTGCGGATCGATAGCCACGGCGGCGCAAAGACCAGCGATCCCGCCGATCTTGCAGATGTCTGAGCAGCTGACAGCCGGCCGCGAAGCCCGGCACGTTGACGTCATAGGCCTGCGCAGTCTGTTGCAGCCATTGCTGGCTTCAATAGACCAGGTGGAAGCCGGCCTGATTGATTACAGTCGGGACACTGCCCGTCAGCGACCCCTGCTGGAATGCCTGTGGGCGGTACATCACATCACCGCCGCGCTCGGTACTCTGCGGCTGCACAAGGCGGAAATGCTGGCGCTGGAAATGGAGCGCGGCTTCCTGCGCTTGCTGCGAGAAGAGCTCGCCGCCGAGCGCCGCACTCTGATCATGGGTGGCTTGATGCGGGCGATCAAGACCCTGCCGGCTTACCTGGATCATGTTCAACGCGTACGTGTAGATACCGGCAGGGGGCTGGAACCCTGCGTCAATAACCTCCGCCGCTGGGAAGGTGAGCGTGTGCGGCCGCCGGCACTGTTTTTCCACATGCAGCTGCTCCCTGGGTGCGGCGTCAGTAGCGGAGCCCCGGAGCCGGTAAGCGAAACCATTCGGCGCAGTGCAGATGTTTTGCTCTCGCCCTATCTGCAGGGCGCAAAATCCGCTCTGGGCCCCGGCCATAACAGGGAGAACCTCCGCACTTTGGCGCGCATCGCCCACAAGATGCATGGCCTCTTTCTGGGAACGGTACAGGAGCGATTCTGGCTGTTGCTGGTTGGTTTGTGCGAAGCCATTGCCGCGGGGCTGGTGGAACCCGATGAATGTGTGGCGCAGATCCTCAAGGCCGGCGCGTTCATGATCAAGCATGCGCGCGAACACGGCAGCGCGGTGGATCCCGCCATGGATTACGACAGCTATCTGCAGCAGATGCTGTACTACATGGCGTCTTGCAGGGTACGTCCGCTCTATGTCGGGCATATCTGGCAGGTTTTTGGCATTGACGACAACACGCTGCACAACGCCGAGCGCGGACTTATTCACAATGATGCCCTGATGGCTGCGCTGTCTGGTGCACGGGCACTGCTCAGCGGCTTGGTGGAGCGTCTGCAAGCCGCCGACCTCTCGGCTGCCGTCGCCGGACACTCAGCGCCACTGCCCGACGCCGCCACGGTCATTGAGGATATTCGTCTACGCTTGATAGCGGCGGAGGAAATCAGTCACGCTGAAGACTTGCAGGCCAGCGCTGACCTGCTGCAGCAGCTGTTCAATGGCCGGTTCAGTCAGGATGAGCGGCGCGGTCAGCAGGTGGTTATGACCATTGCCAGAGCTCTTGTAGACACGGAGATTGCGCTTGCCCACCGGCTGCGCCACAACGGTTTCATACCGCTCGAGGTCCAGGAATTTGACCATCTGGAGGGCCTGGTGGCAGCAACCTGCAATCAGCTGAGGCAGATTCAGGACCAATTACAGCAGCCCGGTGACGGGCAATCTCGCGCTGCCTGTGATGAGACGCTGGCTGCCATGGTGGAGGCTCTGGAATTTGCGCGCCTGACCCGCGAGGCCGCGATCGTGAACGCATGTCTCGCCTGGCTGCGGGCGGTCAGCGACCGTGGTGCGCTGCTCAGCGACGTACCCGGAGTGCGCACCCTGACCGACGCCCTGGTCTGGCTGACGCTTTATCTGGAGAGCCGCCTGCTCGACCCGGTGGCGGATTTTGCGCCGCTGTTGTGCGTTGCGGAACAACGTGCCTCCAGGCTCGCGGCACCGGAGGCCTTGCCACCCGAGCCGCAGGAAGCGCCCGAGGCCCCAATCCCGGCGGCTGAAACTATTCCCGAAGCGCTGCGCGCTGTATTCCTCGAGGAGTCGGCGGAGATCATCGAGCGCTTGCAGGCGCTGCTGCCACAGTGGGAGACAGGCGCTGCAAAGGACGAGCAGCTGCGGGAGATTCGTCGCCACTTCCATACCTTCAAGGGTAACGGCAACGCTGTGGGCCTCACTACCCTGGCGGAGCTCGGACGCGCGGTGCAGGACATGCTTGACCGGGTGCTGGAAAGTCCCGAGCCGGTTAATAGCGGCCTACCCGAGCTCCTGCGTGAGCTTGTCGCGGCCCTGCCGGAACTGGTGGCGACCAGTGGCGGCGCCGGCGACTTCAATTTGGCCACGGTGCGCAGCCTGCGCAGCCGCTGCGCCATGCTGCGATAAGGTCAGCGGAGATGGAGGGTATGGACGTGGATTCGACGCCCGATGCAATTTTGGCAGAGCCCTGGGCCCGCGAGCTGGCTGAGCAGTGGGGTGAGACCGCTTTGCACTGGTTGCTGGCCCGGCGTCTGGATGAGCCGGAGGAAAAGGTATTCGCACTTGCCGACAACCGGCTGCAGAGAACCAGCATGACCCTGACGGAAGAAGAGGTCCGCCTGGGTTCCCGCCACATGCTCGGTGGCGTTGTGGCAGATGATCTCGCCGACTTCATAGAGGAGGAGATTGTGCTGACCTCTGTGGATGATTCCCGGGGCATTTACGACAGCCAGCCACGCGAGGTGGAATCCCGGCCAGAGGCTGCCCGGCATGAGTTCATTGCGGTGCGCCACCTCCAGACACGTTCCCGTCAAGATCGGAGCGTCGATCGCAGTCACCTGGAGGGCGTTGATCTGCTGAATCTTGGCCCGCCGCCGGCGGTGCTGTATGCACAGGCGGCAGGTCAGGAGGCAGACTTGGCGGCTGCCGTCGCCGCGGTAGCCGCGGCGGACAGCGTCACCCGGCTGGAGGGGGCGACTGTCGAACCGGCGCTGCAGCTACCCGCTGAACCGGAGCCGCTGCCCACGCTGGACTTCGAACCTGAGCCGGAGCCGCAGCCTGAATTGGAACCGGAGCCTGAATCGGAGCTGGAGCTCGAAGCTGAGTCGGCGCTGGAGCTGCAGCCGGC
>JBLRXF010000066.1:0-11252 GCA_047920875.1 Haliea sp.
CGGCCCCTCACGGGAAGATCCTCAGAGGCAGGATATTCCGAGGTAGAGAAAGGCGCAAAAAATCGCGCTTGTCTTTAGAGCATCAGGTGCGCCTATAATCCTTGCCCACTATAAAAATCCAAGGAGCCTCACCATGTCTCTGCAAGGCAAGCACGTGCTGATCACTGGCCCCACCGCGGGCATTGGCCACACCACCGCGCTGGCTCTGGCCGCGCAGGGCGCGGCGCTCACCCTGCTGTGTCGTAGCCCGGAGAAGGGCGCAGCACTGGCGGCGGAGATCACCGCGGCGGGCGGTGAGACGCCGACGGTAGTGGCGATGGATATGGCCAGCCTGGCCAGCGTACGCAGGGCTGCGGAGGAGTGCCTTGCGCTGGGGCGGCCCATTGATGTGCTGCTCAACAATGCCGGGGTGGTGAATACCAGCCGCAACACCTCGGCAGACGGTTTCGAGGAAACCCTGGCGGTCAATCACTTCGCGCCCTTTTTGCTCACGGGGCTGTTGCTGCCGGCGATCCAGGATGTGCCGGGTGCACGTATAGTGAACGTCGCCTCCGCGGCCCACGCCTTTGTCCGCAATATGGGTTTTGATGACCTGCATGCGGAGCGAAGTTACAAGACCTTCCGTGAGTACGGTCGCTCGAAGTTGGCGAATATCCTGTTTACCCGCAGCCTCGCGCAGCGGCTGGCGGATTACCCGGTGACGGTCAACTGCCTGCACCCCGGTGCCGTGTCTACGTCACTGGGCATGCAGAACGGTGGAGTGATGAGCAAAATCCTGCCCATCATTCTCAAACCCTTTTTCCGCTCTCCGGAGAAGGGCGCCGAAACCTCCATCTACCTGTGCAGTAGCGAACAGGTGGCGGACATCAGCGGGGAATACTTTGCCGACTGCAAGCCGGTGCGGCCCAAGCCCTGGGCGCGGGATGATGAGGCGGCGGAGCGTCTGTGGCGGATCAGCGAAGACAGCGTGGGCTTCACCTACCCGGTGTGAGCGCCAGTGTAGTCCCAAGCCGCAGCCGGCATAATGTGGCTCGCGGCCTAGCGCCACCGGCGCGCAGGGTGCAACTCGTGAGGTCAGCTCGCGCGGCATCGTCCAAAACCTGTCAGCCCCGGAGGTCAGCACGACTGTGAAAGACACACGTAAACACTCATCCCAGGTTGTGGATGGCATCGAGAAGGCTCCCGCCCGCGCGATGCTGCGCGCTGTGGGTTTTACCGATGACGACTTCCGCAAGCCTCAAATCGGTATCGCCTCCACCTGGAGCATGGTCACGCCCTGCAACATGCATATCAACGCGCTCGCTGACGAGGCCTGCGCCGGCGCTGATGCGGCCGGCGGCAAAGGCGTGATTTTCAATACCATCACCATTTCCGACGGCATTGCCAACGGCACGGAGGGGATGAAGTATTCCCTGGTGTCGCGGGAGATCATCGCTGATTCAATCGAAGCGGTGGGTGGCTGCCAGGGCTTTGATGGCCTGGTGGCAATCGGCGGCTGCGACAAGAACATGCCTGGCTGCATGATCGGCCTTGCGCGACTGAACCGCCCCGCGGTGTTTGTCTACGGCGGCACGATCCAGCCGGGTGCAAACCATACGGATATCATCTCGGTGTTCGAGGCGGTAGGCCAGCACGCCCGCGGCGACCTGAGCCTGCTGGAGGTCAAGCAGATTGAGGAAACCGCGATTCCCGGCCCCGGTTCCTGCGGCGGCATGTACACCGCCAATACCATGGCGTCGGCTATCGAGGCCTTAGGGATGAGCCTTCCCAACAGTTCCGCGCAGGAGGCGGTGTCGCGCTCCAAGGCGGAGGACTGCCGGCGCGCCGGTGCCGCCGTGCTGATGCTGCTGCAGCGCGACATCAAGCCCTCGGACATCATGACCAAAGAGGCCTTCGAAAACGCCATTACCGTTGTTATCGCGCTCGGCGGTTCAACCAACGCGGTGCTGCACCTGCTGGCCATGGCGCATGCGGTCGAGGTAGACCTTACCCTGGACGACTTTGTGCGGGTGGGCGAGCGGGTGCCCGTCTTGGCGGATCTGCGTCCCAGCGGCAAGTACATGATGTCGGAACTGATCGCCGTCGGCGGTATCCAACCGCTGCTGAAAATGCTGCTGGAGCGCGGGCTGCTGCACGGTGGCTGCCTCACGGTCACTGGACACACGCTGGCTGAAAACCTGGCTGATGTGGCGCCTTACCCGGCGTCGCAGGACATCATTCGCGCCTTCGACAACCCGATCAAGGGCAATAGCCACTTGATGATTCTCCGCGGCAACCTGGCGCCCGAGGGCGCGGTGGCCAAGATTACCGGCAAGGAAGGCCTCCGCTTTGCCGGCACGGCGCGGGTATTTCACTCGGAGGAGGAGGCTTTGCAGGCGATCCTCGATGGCCGCGTGGTCAAGGGTGATGTGCTGGTGATTCGCTACGAGGGGCCCCGCGGCGGGCCCGGCATGCGCGAGATGTTGAGCCCCACTTCTGCGCTCATGGGCAAGGGGCTCGGGGCTGACGTGGCGCTGATCACCGACGGCCGTTTCTCCGGCGGCAGCCACGGCTTTGTGGTGGGTCACATCACGCCGGAAGCGAGTGAGGGGGGCCCCCTGGCCATTGTGGAGGATGGGGACGCTATTGTGATTGATGCGGCAACCTCGCGGATCGACGTTACGCTGAGCCAGGAAGAGATAGCGGCGCGCCTTGCCCGCTGGCAGCCACCGCCGCCGCGCTACACGCGCGGCCTGCTGGCCAAGTTCGCCAAAACCGTGGCATCGGCGTCGGAAGGCGCGGTCACTGACAAATACCTGTAGGAAAAGGCTTATGACGAAAGAGGCAGATACGCGCAGCTATAGTTTGATCAATGGGGTGTTCTATCCCGATGAGGCCAGCCAGCTGTTGATGACCCTGATAGAGGACAAGATCAGTTTCCACAAGCGCAATGACTGGAGCCGGCGGGAGCGGTTCGGTGAAGTCGATGGCGCCTCGGTCAAGCGCGTCAGGGAGCTGGTGCAAACCAAGGCGGATCTCTCTGCGCTTATCGAGGAGGCCGCGGCTGCGGGACTGAATCTGAGTATCAATGGCACGATTGCCATCACCCTGACGCCGCGTGAGTGATGTGGCGGCGGGGCGAATAAACGTGTCCGGGTCCGGGGGTGCGATCACAGCCCCGGACCCGGTGACGCATCGGGCGCTGGGTGGCTAGAACGTCACCGTGACCGTGGCCGAGCAGCTTGCGGTGCCGGTTTCGCAGACCGAGTAGCGGTAGCTGCCGCCCCCCTTCTGGTTGATGTCGTCTGTGTAGGCGCCATTGTTGGCTGTCGTGTCAAGGAGGCTGCCATCGCGATAGATGTCGACGCTGTTGGACGCTGCGCCACTCCACACCAGACTCGCGTACTGGAAGCCCCGCTGCTTGTAGCCGGAGGCCTGCAGATCCAGGCCGGTTTCGGGGTCGCCCGGGTTAACCGGGTCTTCCGGATCACCGGGATTGACGGGTTCTTCCGGGTCACCCGGGACGGGGTCCTCCGGGTCCCCCGGATTGTCGCCGCCGCCGTTGTTGGCAACGAATACCGGTGTGAAGTTGCTGATATCCAGCAGCGGCTCCTGGATGCCGTCGCCGGAAGTGTCAGTCCAGTCGTAGTTGCCAGCGGTCAGCAGCGCGGTGCGGATGGCGTTAGGCCCCAGGCCGGTGCTGGCCAGCAGGGCGGCTGCGCCGGCCACGTGCGGTGCCGCCATGGAGGTGCCGCTGATGGTGGCGTAGCTGCCTTTTTCAATGGGGTACGTTGAATAGGTACAGACACCGGGCGCGGCAATGTCCACTGCCCCCCAGTTGCTGAAGTTTGCCAGCGTGTCGTCCTGGTCGCTGCGGCAGGTTGCCGCCGCCATCCCGCCCGGCAGGCCGTCAAAGTCTGCCAGCGCGGATACGGTGATGGCATCTGGGGCATTGGCGGGGCTGAAGCCGGCAGCGTCCTGATTACTGTTGCCCGCGGCAACCACCACGGTGACGCCGCTGGCCACGGCGTTGGCGACCGCCTGATTCATGGCGCTGCTGCTGCCCGCGCCCCCCAGGCTCATGTTGAGCACCTCGATGTCTCCCCGGGCGACTACCCAGTCGATACCGGCAAGAATGCCGGAGAACGAGCCCGTACCCTCGGCGTCAAGCACCTTCACCGCCCACAGGCGTGCACCCGGTGCCACGCCGACCACGCCGATCCCGTTGTCCAGCGCGGCGATGGTGCCGGCTACGTGGGTGCCGTGGTACTGGTCATCGTCTCCCCCTGCGGCATCTTCGCAATAGACGGTGCGCGATCTTCTCGGGCCATTGCGGGTGTACAGGCAGTTGGTGCCGCCCACCACGTTCAGGTCAGGGTGGTCGACATCAATGCCGGTATCGAGCACCGCCACGTCAACATCAACCCGGTAGTCGTCGTTACCGTTGATAAGCAGCTTGCTGTAGTCGGCATGGATGCGGTTGATGCCGGTGGGAATGGTCTGTGCCATGGTCTGCACGCGCCCGTCGGGTTCGATGCTCAGCACGTTCGGATTGCGCAGGATACCCTTGAGCGCAGCCTCCGGTACCGTGATGGTGAAGCCCTGCAGGGCATGTTCGTAGACGTAGCCCACGCGGCCGCCAGTCGTGCGGGCCACATCCGCGGCGACACCGCGCGCAGCGGCACCTGGCTTCAACACGACGATATGGGTGTTGGCGGCGGGCTTGCTGGCCTGGGCCGTAGCGTGGAGGGGCAAGGTCGCGGCAATGGCGACGGCAAGTGCGAGTTTTTTCATCTTTTTCCCGGTTTTTCCCTGCTTTTCGGAGGTTTCATTGTAAAAGCCTGTCCCGCCTGATCAAGTTTTGCTTGGTAACAATGGGCAACAGCCCGCGAGACTTTGCTATACTTCCCGCCCGGCGCAGCGACTGAACCATCGGGCGCGGGCCGCAGCTACGCTACCATCCGGAATCCACATGCCCCAGTCCCAGCACACGCCGCTGGCGATCGTGTTTGCTCTTGGCTTCACCATGATGCTGGGGCCCTTCGCCATTGATACCTACCTGCCCGCATTCCCGGACATTGCGTCAGCCATGGGCGTGGAAATCAGCGTGGTGTCACTGACTATCTCGGTCTACATGTTCGCCATCGCCCTGGGACAACTGGTGGGCGGCGCGCTGTCTGACCGCTTCGGTCGTCGCCGGGTGCTCGTTACCGGCCTGCTGCTGTTTGCAGGGGCCAGTTTTTTCCTGTCCCAGGCGCAGACGATTGAGTCGCTGCTGTTGGGGCGGGTGGTGCAGGCCCTGGGTGGCGGCTTTACGGCGGTGTCGGTGCCGGCCCTGGTGCGCGACCGGGTCAACGGGCTGCAGGCGGCCAAGCTGTTCTCGATGATCGGCCTGGTGGCTATTGTGGCGCCGGCCATCGCCCCAACCATCGGTACCCTGCTGCTGCGCCTTGGCGAGTGGGGGATCATTTTCATCTTTCTCGGACTGTATGCATTGTGCCTCCTGCCGCTGCTCTCGGCCACGGTGTTCAAGGGGCCGCGGCGGCCGCCTGTCGGCCCCGGGGGCATCAGCATGGTGGCGCGCTATCTGCAGGTGCTCAGCGAGCGCCGGGCGCTGCCCTATATCGGCTGGCAGACTGCGGGCTTTGGCGGGCTGATCATCTTCGTCACCTGGTCCGCGTTTATCTACCAGGTGCATTACCAGCAATCCCGCGACGCCTTCGCCCTGCTGTTCGCCTGCAATATCGCTGCGATGTTCTGCTGCAATCTCCTTAACCGCGTGCTCCTGAACCGGCTGCCTTCGCTGCAGATCCTGCGCGCTGCCACGGTGGCGCAGGCCCTAGCCTCGGTGTGGTTGCTGGGCGTCGCGCTGCTGGACGGCCCGGTACTCGCTTTCCTGCCCGGCATGATGCTCTACGCCGGTACCCTGGGTGCCATCAGCCCGAACAACCAGGCGGGTTTCCTCGAGTACTTCCCCACCAGCAGCGGCTCGGCAGCGGCCCTGATGGGCACGGCGACCTTCAGTCTGGGGGGAATCGCCAGCGGGCTCAGCACGCTGCTGCCCCAGACCCTGCTCGCGGTGACCTCATGCATGTTCGCCTGCTCTCTGCTGAGCCTGGGTTTCATGACCCTGCGCGGCACTCGGCGCCATACCATGGGCTGAATACTCTTCCCCTGACGCACCGTCACAGGTATTGTGCAGGGCGCGATCATCGCAACTCCACCAGCACATAACCGATAACACTGCAGGGAGAAGCCGTCTTGACCGACACCCGACCGGGCGCCGCGGCGCCGCCGGAATCCTTTGGCGCCGGTACGCGCCGTTACGTGCTGACGATTCTGGTCATCGCCTACACCTTCAATTTTATTGACCGGCAGATCCTGGGCATTCTGGTCGAACCGATCCGGCTGGAGCTCGGGGTAGGGGATACCGCCATGGGCCTGCTGACCGGGCTGGCCTTTGCCGTGTTCTATACCTTGATGGGTATTCCCATCGCCCGCTATGCGGACCGCGCCAACCGCCGCAACTTGATTGCCGTTGCGGTTGGCGTCTGGAGCCTGTTCACCGCCGCTCAGGGCCTGGCCCAGAATTACTGGCAGCTGCTGGCCTACCGCATCGGTGTGGGTGTGGGCGAGGCGGGCTGCTCGCCGCCTGCGCACTCGATGCTGTCGGATTACTACCCTGCCAACCAGCGCGCCACCGCACTCGGGATCTACTCTCTGGGTATCCCCATCGGCATTCTGTTCGGCTTCTTTGTCGGCGGCTGGATGAACGAGTGGTTCGGCTGGCGGGTGGCATTCTTTGTGGTCGGCATTCCCGGCATCGTGCTCGCGCTGGTGATCCGCTTCACCGTGCAGGAGCCCGCCCGGGGCATGTCAGAGCAGCGGGCCACGGCGGACCCCAGTGCCCAGCAGCCTGCCATCGGCGCCGTGTTCCGCTATCTGCTGGCCCGCAAGTCCTTTATCCACATGGCGCTTGGCGGGGGAATTTCCGCCTTTGTCGGTTACGGGCTGATTTCCTGGGCGGCGGCCTTTCTGGCCCGCAGCCATGGCCTATCCTCAGGCGAGATCGGCACCTGGCTGGGGCTGATCTTCGGCATCCCGGGCGGCATTGGCATCGTGCTGGGCGGGCGGCTCGCGGACCGCTTCGGAGAACGCGATGCGCGCTGGTACCTGTGGGTGGTGGCCGTGGCGCTGCTGATCGCCGTCCCTGCAGGGGTGGGCGTGTTTCTCTCCGATTCGGTGACCTTCGCCCTGCTGTTTCTGATCATCCCGGTGATGCTGGGCAATTTTTACCAAGCGACGACCTTCGCCCAGACCCAGACTCTGGTCGGTATCCGCATGCGCAGCGTGGCCGCTGCCATACTGCTGTTCGTGATCAACATCGTCGGTCTCGCCTTCGGACCTTCGGTGGTGGGCATGATCAGCGATCTGTTGGCCCCGCACTACGGAGTGGATTCCCTGCGCTGGGCCTTGCTGATCTGCTCCATGGCCAATCTGTGGGCAGCGTTTCACTACTGGCGTGCGGGGGTGCATTTCCCCGGCGATCTCAAGCGGGTGGAGGACTGACTCGCGATGTTCAATTTTTTGGAATGTAAGCTTCGGTTTAAGTGTCATTTGCAAAACATAACAGCTAAGGTAGCCTTCACCGGGTAAGACCATGACATCCATCAAGGTCTGCTATATTCGTAAAGGTTAATATAATCAGTATCCGCAATTGGGAAAATCAGAGAGGCTCGCAATGATCAAGAAGACGATACCGTTAATGGCAGCGGTGGCACTGGCTACCGCTTCAATGCTGCCGGCTGCGCACGCCAGCACTCAGGCGGAGAATATGGCCAACCGCTTCTGGTGGCCAGAACAGCTGAACCTTGCACCGCTGCGTCAGCACAGTCCGCTGTCCAACCCGCTGGGTGCTGACTTCAACTACGCCGAGGCCTTCGCCAAACTGGACCTGGCGGAAGTGAAGAAAGACATCGAGACCCTGATGAAAACCTCTCAGGATTGGTGGCCCGCTGACTACGGTACTTATGGGCCCTTCTTTATTCGCATGGCCTGGCACAGTGCCGGGACCTACCGCGTGGCCGATGGCCGCGGCGGTGCTGGCGGTGGCCAGCAGCGCTTTGACCCCCTCAACAGCTGGCCGGACAACGCCAACCTCGACAAGGCCCGCCGCCTGCTGTGGCCGGTGAAGCAGAAATACGGCAGCAGCCTGTCCTGGGCGGATCTGATGGTCCTGACCGGTAACGTGGCGCTGGAGTCCATGGGCTTCAAGACCTTTGGCTTTGCCGGTGGCCGTGAGGATGACTGGGAACCCGATCTGGTGTACTGGGGCCCCGAGAACGAGTTCCTCGCCGACGAGCGCTATGAAGGGGATCGCAAGCTGGAGAACCCGCTTGCCGCGGTGCAGATGGGTCTGATTTACGTCAATCCCGAAGGCCCGAACGGCAACCCCGACCCGCTGCTGGCGGCGAAGGACATCCGCGAGACCTTTGGCCGCATGGCGATGAACGACGAAGAGACAGTGGCCCTGATTGCGGGCGGCCACACCTTCGGCAAGGCGCACGGCGCGCACAAGCCTGACGAGTGCACTGGCCCAGAGCCGGCGGCTGCCGCCCTTGAAGAGCAGGGCTTCGGCTGGACCAACAAGTGCGGCAAGGGCAATGCGGAAGATACCGTGACCAGCGGCCTGGAAGGCGCCTGGACCGCGAGGCCGACCGAGTGGAGTATGCTGTACCTGGCCAACTTATTTGCCTTCGAGTGGGAGCAGACTCGCAGCCCCGGCGGTGCCATACAGTGGGTGCCGGTGAACAATCAGGCTGCCAACACCGTGCCCGATGCCCACATCGAGGGCAAGGCTCACCAGCCCATCATGTTCACTACCGACCTGTCGCTGAAGGAAGATCCGGCCTACCGCGAAATTTCCCAGCGCTTCCTGCAGAACCCTGAGGAGTTCGAGCTGGCCTTTGCCAAGGCCTGGTACAAGCTGACCCATCGCGACATGGGGCCGGCTGTACGCTATGTGGGTGCGGAAGTGCCTGACGAGACCCTGATCTGGCAGGATCCGGTGCCTGCGGTTGAGCACGATCTGATCGACAAGCGCGACATCGCCAAGCTGAAGTCCGAGATTCTGAAGTCTGGCCTCAGCACCGGCGAACTGGTACGCACCGCATGGGCGTCGGCGTCTACCTACCGCGACACCGACAAGCGCGGTGGTGCCAACGGTGCCCGCATCCGTCTGGAACCGCAGAAAGACTGGGCGGTCAATAACCCGGCGGAACTGGCCAAGGTGCTGGAGGTGCTGGAAGGCATCCAGGCAGACTTCAACGGCGCGCAGCGTCGCGGCAAGAAGCAGGTGTCGCTGGCTGACCTGACGGTACTGGCCGGCGCTGCAGCGATCGAGCAGGCCGCCAAGGATGCCGGGCACACGGTTGAAGTGCCCTTCACCCCGGGCCGCACTGACGCGACTCAGGAAATGACTGATGTTGAGTCCTTCGCTGTCCTCGAGCCCACGGCTGATGGTTTCCGCAACTACTTTGCAGAAGGCAACTACCGTACGCCGGCTGACATGCTGGTGGACCGCGCCAGCCTGCTGGACTTGACCGTACCCGAAATGACGGTCCTGCTGGGCGGCATGCGCGCTCTGGGTGCGAATGCCGGTGATGCCAAGCACGGCATCTTCACCGACCGCCCCGGCACTCTGAGCAACGATTTCTTCGTCAACCTGCTGGATATGTCCACGCAGTGGAAGAAGTCCGCAGAGGCTGAGGGTATCTACGAAGGTTACGACCGCAAGTCCGGTGAACTCAAGTGGACGGCGACCCCGGTCGACCTGCTGTTCGGCTCCAACTCGGAGCTGCGCTCGGTCGCCGAGGCCTATGCCTTCAGCGATGCCGGTGACAAGTTCGTCAACGACTTCGTGGCGGCCTGGACCAAGGTGATGCAGGCGGATCGTTTCGATCTGCGCTAAACACCTGCGGTAGCAAACGAAAACGGCGGCGCGTAATGCACCGCCGTTTTTTTATGGCTCCGATATCTGCTCGGAGCGTCCGCATGCACTGTGCCAGTTTCAGAACATTCTGGACCAGCCCACGGCGAGAATATCCTGATCCATGCGCAGAGTGGTATTGCCGCCGCCAAATGGCAGGGGAATGGCCGCGTCGCCGCGCACAGTCTCCTCCAGCCCGCGCGTGTAGGCCAGGCTCCACTCTCCCGTCAGCCGGCTGGTCCAGGTGGCGCCGATACTGACATGGCGCTGGATCACGCCCGGGGCGAGGATGTTGATAAAGGACTCTGAAGAAGGGATGGGCTGGTCGGCGTGGCTGGCGCCTGCGCGCAGAGTCAGCGCATCGCTGACGCGATAACTGGCGCCCAGTTTCACGACGTCAACATCCCGCCAGCCGAAGCCGGGGCCATCAGCGCTGCCGAGGGCTTGCCCCTGCAGCAACACGGCGAGGCTGTTGCCAACGGATGCTATCGCGCTGTACTCGATACGCTGCCAGTCCAGGGCGAGGGTGAGCTGCGGCGTTGTGTCGAAAGCAAGGCCGGCGCCATAGCTGCTGGGGATATCAAAGCCGCCGCGGTCTGCGAACAGGCCGGCATAGTCATCGAAGCGGTCCATGCTGATTTCCGAGGACCAGGCCACGCCCGCGCGCAGGCCTGCGTGCAGTTCACCGATCCAGCCCAGTTTCATGCCCCAGCCCTGACTGTCATCCTTGCCGTTGTTGCTGACAGCACCTGGCGCTGCGGAAAATCCCGGGTTGTCGAAGGGCTGCAGGCCCTGCGCTTCAAAGCGCTGGTAAGCCCAGGTAGCTGCAATGCCGATACTGTGGCCCTCGCTCAGGCTGAAGGCCAGGCTTGGCGTTATGAACAGCTGACTCAAATCCACGCCCGCCTCACCTGTGGCGCCGAAAGCGGCAAAGGGGTTGTCGCGGTAGCTGGTGTTCATGCCGCCGTTGGCGTACACCGCGACGCCCAGGTGCAGGCGTTCGCTGATTGCCCCGGTCATGCCGAACTCGGGGATAAAAAAGGCGCTATCGCCATTGCCGCTGTAGTCGCCGTCAAGTCCCGCGAGGTTGCCGTCTATACGGCTGCTGCGATCGGGGCGAAACCAGGTCAGGCCCGCATCCACACGGTCCCCGACCAGGCCTGTGCCCGCGGGGTTGGTGGCGGCAGCAAGGCCGTCCTGAGGCAAGGCCATGGCGACGCCCGCCATGCCCTGAGAGCGCACGCCATAGCCGTGCTTGAAGTAGCCATTGGTCGCAGCTGCACCG
>JBLRXF010000067.1:0-11236 GCA_047920875.1 Haliea sp.
ATCTCGTTCATGCAGGTCGCCGATGAGCTCGGTTTCCGGGTGCGCGCGTTCCATCACGCGCTCGAGGCGTACAAGGTCCGGGATCTGCTGGCGGCGCGTGACATCGCGGTGGCGACGTGGGCGGACTGGTGGGGCTTCAAGATGGAGGCCTATGACGGCATTCAGGAGAATATTGCCCTGGTTGACCGGCCCGCCAACAGCTGCGCCATCGTCCACTCAGACTCGCCGGAGGGTATCCAGCGCCTCAATCAGGAAGCCGCCAAGGCCATGGGCAAGGGCCGCCGCGCCGGTCTGAACATCACCCCGGAACACGCGATTCGCTGGATAACCCAGAACGCCGCCCGTTCTCTCGGCATAGAGGAACACACCGGCACCCTGGCACCGGGCAAGATGGCTGACGTCGTCGTCTGGAGCGGCGACCCCTTCAGCGTCTACAGCAAGGCCGACCTGGTATTTGTCGATGGTGCCCTGATGTACGACCGCGCGGACCCGGCACGACAGCCGGTCTCGGACTTTGAGCTGGGCCAATTGCAGGAGGTGGCACGATGAATCGTCTATCGGTTTTCATTGCGGCGGTGCTCCTGTGCTGCCAACAATTCGCAGCGGCCCAAACCCTGCTGCTCAGGAACGCAACGGTCCACAGCATGACCGCTGCCGGCGTGCAGACAGGGCAGGATGTGCTGCTGCGCGACGGCAGGATAGTCGCAATCGGTGGCGGGTTGGATGCCCCAACAGGTGCGGCGATCATCGATGCCAGGGGCAAGCCGCTGACTCCGGCACTGTTCGCGGGCATTACGGCCCTCGGCCTGAACGAGGTCAACATGGTCCGGCCCTCCGTCGACAGCGGCGTCACTCAGGTGGGTGCTCCGGCAATGCGCCCGGAGTTCACTGTCATCCCGGCCTACAACCCACATTCAAGCCTGATACCAATCACTCGCATTGAGGGTTTTGGCTTTAGCGTACTCGGTGCAACGGCCGCCGGTTCAATCATAGGCGGCCAGGGTCGGGCCGTGATGCTGGACGGCGGCTACGACAGCTTTGTTGGCGAGCCGCTGTTGTTTGTCGCACTGGGTGAAGGGGCCTCGGCGCTGGCCGGCGGCTCCCGTGCCGCCCAGTGGATGCTGTTGGAGCAGGCCGTGGGCGAAAGCCGTTCAGCGCCGCGGGCGGGCGACAATGCGCTGCTCACGCGGGAAGGGCGGGCAGCGATGAAACAGTTCCTGCGCAACGGCACCATCGTTTTCAGCGTCAACCGGGCCAGCGATATCCGCCAGGTCCTGCGATTCGCTGAGCGTCACGGCTTCAAGGCCGTTATCGAAGGTGGCGCAGAAGCCTGGATGGTTGCAGACGAGCTTGCGGCAGCAGAAGTACCGGTGCTGCTGGACCCACTGCAAAACCTGCCCGACAACTTCGATCTGCTGGGTGCGCGCCTGGATAACGCGGCTATGCTGCAGGCGGCAGGCGTTACCATTGGCTTTTCCGGTGCCGGCACCCACCATGCCCGCAAACTGAGGCAAATGGCCGGTGTCGCAGCGGCCAACGGTCTCGACCACAGCGCGGCCCTGGCCGCGTTGACGATAAATCCCGCACGCATCTTTGGCCTGCCAGGCGGACGCATTGAAGTAGGCGCGCCGGCCGATCTGGTGCTTTGGAGCGGTGACCCGCTGGAGGTCAGCGAGTCCGCCGACCAGGTGATTCTGGGCGGGAAACTGCAGCCCATGGAGAGCCGCCAGACACGCCTGCGCGACCGCTATCTGACCCGGAATCCCGAGCTGCCCCGCGCCTACCTCAAGTAGCAGCCCCAAAATGGGGTCAGGTCCAATAATGGACCTGACCCTTTATAGACGCCTTTTGATAGTGGACCTGACCCTTTATCTCTTTGCTGGTAGAATCGCGATTCTTTTTTCCTTCCCCACTGGACGAGATTCCGCAGCCGATGGAACAGCACTACCAGCCCCAGGTCCTTGAGCAGGCCGCCCAGGCGCACTGGCAGAAAAACAACAGCTTCATCGTCGAAAGGGACCCCGGCCGGGAGAAGTTCTACTGCCTGGCGATGTTCCCCTACCCGAGCGGCAAGCTGCACATGGGCCATGTGCGCAACTACACCATCACCGACGTGATCTCGCGCTACCAGCGCATGCTGGGGAAAAACGTACTGCACCCCATGGGCTGGGATGCTTTCGGCCTGCCGGCGGAAAATGCCGCGATACAGAATCGCAGCGCGCCCGCCAAGTGGACTTACCAGAACATCGACTACATGAAGAGCCAGCTGCAGAGCCTTGGCTTCGGCTTCGACTGGTCACGGGAACTGGCCACCTGCCAGCCCTCCTACTATCGCTGGGAGCAGTGGTTCTTTACCCGCCTGTACGAAAAGGGCCTGGTGTACAAGAAAATGGCCACGGTGAACTGGGACCCGGTAGACCAGACCGTGCTCGCCAATGAACAGGTTATTGACGGCCGCGGCTGGCGTTCAGGCGCCCTGGTGGAGCGGCGCGAGATTCCGCAGTGGTTTATCCGCATCACCGCCTATGCCGAGGAACTGCTGGCAGACCTGGACCAGCTGCCGCACTGGCCGGAACAGGTGCGCACCATGCAGCGCAACTGGATCGGCAAGAGCCAGGGCGTGGACCTGCGCTTTGATCTCGCCACTCCGGTAGCGGGCATCGACCACCTTGAGGTTTACACCACCCGCCCCGACACCCTCATGGGCGTGACCTACATGTGCCTGGCCGCGGAGCACCCGATCACCCGGACACTGGCGGTGGACAACCCCGAGCTGCAAGCCTTTATTGAAGCCTGCAAGACCCAGTCCTCCGCGGAAGCAGACATGGCCACCATGGAGAAAAAGGGCATTGATACCGGGCTCAAGGCACTGAATCCGCTTACCGGCGAGGAAGTGCCGATCTGGATCGCCAACTATGTGCTGATGGACTACGGTTCCGGCGCGATCATGGCGGTGCCCGCTCACGACCAGCGCGACTGGGAGTTTGCGCGCAAATACGATCTGACCATCCGCCAGGTTATCTCGCCGGAGGACGGCAGCGCTGGCGATATCGAGCAGGGCGCAGTAACCGCGAAGGGCACTCTGGTCAACTCCGGTGAATACAGTGGCATGGATTCCGCAGCTGCCTTCAACGCCATCGCCGCAAGACTGCAGGCCGAGGGCCGCGGCCAGCTGACCACCAACTATCGGCTGCGGGACTGGGGCGTGTCGCGCCAGCGCTACTGGGGCGCACCCATCCCCATGTTCAACCTGGCCGACGGCGGCGAGATTCCTGTGCCCGCGCACAAACTGCCGGTGCTGCTACCGGAGGATGTACAGATGGACGGCGTGATCTCTCCGATCAAGGCCGACCCGGAATGGCGCCGGGATGAGCTGGATGGCCAGCCGGTAGAGCGTGAAACCGACACCTTCGATACCTTCATGGAATCGAGCTGGTACTACGCCCGCTATACCTGCCCCGACTTCGATCAAGGCATGCTGGATCCGGAGCGCGCCAATTACTGGTTGCCAGTGGATCAGTATGTGGGCGGCATTGAGCACGCCATCCTGCACCTGCTGTACGCGCGCTTCTTCCACAAGCTGATGCGCGACGAGGGCCTGGTCGACAGCAGCGAGCCCTTCGAGCGGCTGCTCTGCCAGGGCATGGTGCTGGCCGAATCCTTTTATAAAGAGGGCCCAGGCGGCGGCAAGATCTGGGTCGCACCCACCGAGGTAGACGTCGAGCGCGACGAGCGCGGCCGGGTGCTGCGCGCGATGGAACGCAGCAGCGGCGAGCAGGTCATTGTTGGCGGCGTCACCAAGATGTCCAAGTCCAAGAACAACGGCATCGATCCGCACGCGGCGGTAGAAGCCTACGGCGCCGACACCGTGCGCCTGTTCACCATGTTTGCGGCGCCGCCGGAGCAGACCCTGGAGTGGCACGATGCCGGCGTCGAAGGTGCCAGCCGCTTTCTGCGCAAGCTGTGGAAAGCCGTGCACAGCCATCTGCAGGCTGGCGAGGCGGGGGCAGTTGACCCGGCGGCTCTCAACGAATCACAGCGCCAGCTGCGGCGCAAGACCCACGAGACCATCGCCAAGGTCAGTGACGATTACGGCCGCCGCCAGACTTTCAACACGGCCATTGCCGCCATCATGGAGCTGAGCAACGATATCGTCCGTCTGGAGCAGGGCGATGCCCAGGGGCGCGCGGTGGTGCGCGAGGCACTGCGTGCCGTGACCCTGATGCTGAGCCCTGTGGTACCTCACATCTGCCACCATCTGTGGCCGCTGCTGGACGGTGAAGGACAATTGCTGGACAGGCCCTGGCCGCGGGTGGACGAAGCCGCCCTGGTTCGGGACAGCATCGACATGGCCGTACAGGTCAACGGCAAGGTTCGCGCCCAGATCGCTGTAGCAGCAGATGCCGACCGGGCCAGCATAGAGGCCGAGGCCATGGGCCAGGAGAACGTGCAGCGCTTTCTCACTGACGTCACCGTGCGCAAGGTCATTGTGGTCCCGGGTAAACTGGTTAACATAGTGGCCAACTGATGCCCGGGAGACGCTTCATGTCGCGCACCCTCACAACCCTGCTGCTGGCACTGGCGCTGCCTGTACTGCTGGGCGCCTGCGGCTTCCAGCTCCGCGGCGCCGCCAGCTCCACCGGCCTGCCGGAGGATTGGCGGCAGCTTTACCTGGCCACGGAAAATCCGAACAGTGAATTCAGCCGCGACCTGCAGGCTCGTTTTTCGGCCAATGGCGTTGAGTGGGTGGAGCGCAGCGCAGCGGCCTACATTCTTGAGCTGGGTCCAGAGCGCTTCAGCCAGCGCAACCTTTCGCTCAACAGCGAAGCGCGGGCCGCCGAGTTCGAGCTGACCATGCAGGCGGGCTTTGCAGTGCGCGCTCCCGACGGCAGCATGGCCATGGAGCCGGCCGATGCCATCGTGGTCAAACAGATGGAGAACGATCCCCGCAACGTGGTGGGCAAGGCCGAGGAAATCCGCATCCTGCAACGGGAGATGCGCGGCGAACTGTCGCAGCAGATCCTGCGCCGGATCGGTTTCCACGCCGCCGCCAGATAATGCAACTCAAGCCCGAGCAGCTGCGCCAGCATCTGCAACAGCAGTGCCTCCCGGTCTACCTGGTGAGTGGCGACGAGCCGCTGCTGGTACAGGAATGCGCAGACCTGATCCGCGGCGCCGCCCGCACAACCGGCTGCACTGACCGCGAGATTGTTGATACCAGCGCCCGCGATTTTACCTGGCAAACCCTGCTGCACAGCGCCGCGGAAATGTCCCTGTTCGGCGATCGCAAGCTGATCGAGCTGCGTCTGCCCGATGGCAAGCCAGGCGCCGAGGGCAGCAAAGCCCTGTGTGATTACATCGAACGCGCCAGCGGAGATGACATCCTGCTGGTGCTCAGCGGCAAGATCGACAAGCAATCCCAGAACAGCAAATGGTACAAGACCCTGGACAAGGCCGGTGCCACACTCCTCGTGTGGCCTGTCAGCGCCCGGGAGATGCCCCGCTGGCTGCGCCAGCGCCTGCAGAGCGCGGGCCTGGAGATCGACCCCGACGCCCTCGAACTGCTGGCGGAACGCCTGGAAGGCAATCTTTACGCTGCGGTGCAGGAAGTGGAGAAGTTGAAGCTGCTGGCCAGCGGCCAGCACGTCACCATGGCGACCGTCACCGCCGCCGTTCTCGACAACGCACGCTACAACCTCTTCGCCATGGTAGACACAGCGCTGGCCGGGGATGCCACTGCTGCGCTGCGCATGATTCATGGCCTGCGCGGCGAAGGCAACGACCTGGTACCACTGCTGTGGGCGGTGGCCCGCGAAGTCCGCAGCCTTTACGCCATGCAGCTGGACTGTGAAGCAGGCCAGCCGCTGAGCAGGGTGCTGAATAGCCACCGCGTGTGGCAGAACCGCTCGGCTGCCGTGCAGGCCTGCCTGCAGCGGCACGATAGCGGCTCCCTGGGATCCTTGCTGCAGAAAGCGCTGACGGTGGACGGCAGTCTCAAGGGCTTCGCCGAGGGCGACCCGTGGGACCAGCTGGACCGCTTGCTGCTGGAGCTGGCATCCTGATGCATTAGAAGCCGAGATACGGAGCACGGCTCGCCATACTGGCAAAAGCCGCCCGCCCGTGGAGGAAAAGATCGTGGCGCCACGCATAATAAGAACGTTTGCAGCACTCTCTACCATTACTGTGCTGGCGGCCTGCGGCGGTGGAGGTGGTGGCGGTGACAGTGAGCCCCTGCTGCAACCGGGCGCTCCACCCGCACCGGTGACGCCAGCACCAACACCAATGCCAACACCGGACCCGGATCCACCGGAAGCGGCCCAGCGGACCCTGTTTGAAAGCGGCCAGGTGCGCCCCATAGCCCTGTCGCCGGACGGATCCCGTCTGTTTGTGGTCAACACGCCCGCCCACCGGCTGGAACTGTTCGACATCGTCGACGGCCAATTGGCACCGGCGGGCAGCGTACCCGTGGGATTGGAACCGGTGGCGGTGGCAGCCGCCAGCGCCAGCGAGGCATGGGTGGTCAATCATCTGTCCGACAGCATCAGCATCGTGCGCCTCGATGGCGCCGTACCACGGGTGGCCCGCACCCTGCTGGTAGGGGATGAACCCCGGGATATTGTCTTCGCCGGCCCCGGCAACCGGCGCGCGTTCATCACTGCCGCGTTCCGCGGCCAGAACCACCCCGAATTCAGCGCTGCTGATCTGAAGACGCCAGGCCTGGGACGCGCGGATGTCTGGGTTTTCGATGCCGATGCGACCGGCGCCGGGCCGGGCGGCGAGCCTCTGGCAATACTCAAGCTGTTCGCCGACAGTGCCCGCGGCCTTGCGCGCAGCGCGGACGGCAGCCGGGTGTATGCGGCGGCATTCCTGTCCGGAAACCAGACCACCAGCCTGCTCAACGAAGCCGAGGTCGCCAACGCCAAGCCTGCCCCGGTGCAGAATCACGAAGGCGTTCAGCAGCCGGATACGGGCCTGATCGTCGGCTTTGACGGCGAGCGCTGGGTCGATGAATCCGGTCGCGACTGGTCGCACAAGGTGCTCTTCAGTCTGCCGGACTTTGACCTTTTCACTATCGATGCGATGGCGGACAAGCCACGTTTACTGGGCAGCCAGCCTGGGCTGGGGACGGTGCTGTTCAACGTTGCCAGCAATCCGGCCTCCGGCGCGGTCTACGTCAGCAACAGCGAAGCCCGCAACCGGGTTCGCTTCGAGGGCCCCGGCAAGTCCGCCAGCAGCGTGCGCGGCCACGTCGTGGAACATCGCATCAGCGTGGTGCGCAATGGTACGGTCACCATCAACCACCTCAATCCCCACGTCGATTTCTCATTGCCGGAGGGCGCATCTCTGCCGGCCAGTGCCAAGGCCTTGAGCCTCGCCCAGCCCCAGGAGATGGTTATCAGCGCAGACGGCAAAACGCTCTACCTCGCCGCTTTCGGTTCCAACCGCATTGCCGCCATTGCCACCGCGGATCTGGAGGCAGGACGCTACGATCCCGCCGCCAGCCGTCATATTCCGGTGCCAGGCGGCGGCCCCGGCGGCCTGGCGCTGAATGCCAGCGGCGATACTCTGTATACACTTTCGCGCTACACCAATACCGTCAGCGCCATTGCCACGGCAACGGGCGACGTCATCGCCTCGGTGGACATGTTCCACCCGGAAGCGGCCAACATCCAGCGCGGCCGGCGCCTGCTCTACGATGCGGAACTGAGCTCAGCCAACGGCACCGCCTCCTGCGCCAGCTGCCACATCTTTGGCGACGTCGACGGCCTGGCCTGGGACCTCGGCAACCCGGACGGCGATATGCTCGAGAATCGCAATGCGTTTGTGCCGGGGCGTAGTCCCACCCAGGGCGTATTCCACCCGCTCAAGGGGCCCATGACCACCCAGACCTTCCGCGGCATGGCCGACAGTGGCCCCATGCACTGGCGGGGAGATCGCGGCGGCCAGGACCGGGCACTGGTGCGCGGCGAACGGGAGAGCCTGGAGGCGGCGGCCTTCAAGGAGTTCAATCCGGCCTTTGTCGAACTGCTGGGGCGGGAGGAGGAGCTGCCCCCGGACATCCTGCAGGACTTTACCGACTTCGCCCTGGCAATCACCCAGCCACCCAACGCCATCCGCAATCTCGATAACAGCCTCACTCCGGATCAAGCCGAGGGACGCCGGGTATTCTTCGAAGATTCCACGACTGGCGGAGTCCTCACCTGCGACCACTGTCACGTGCTGGATGTCGAGGCCAGGCACTTCGGTACTGCCGGGCTGATGACCAACGAGGGCCCTGGCATCACCGAGGACTTCAAGGTGGTGCATCTGCGCAACCTGTACCAGAAAGTTGGCATGTTCGGAGCCAGCATTCCGCGACCGCGCCAGCAGGCGGAATTCATGGGTGACCAGGTGCGCGGCTTTGGCCTGCTGCATGACGGCGGCATTGATACCGTCAGCAACTTCCTTGCCAGCAGCGTGTTCGGTTTTGCCAGTGACGCCCAGCGGGAACAGGTAGTGGACTTCATGTTTGCCTTCGACGGCAACCTGGCGCCGATTGTCGGCCAGCAGCTGACTGTCGGGGCCGGGCCGGAAGCGGCCACCAGAGCCCGGCTTGACCTGCTGCTGGCAAGGGCCAGCGCGGCCCAACCGGAGTGCGATCTTGTGGTGCACGGCGTGCTGGAAGGGGAGCAGCGCGGGGCACTGCTGCTGGCCAACGGTCGCTTCCGCACGGACCGGCCCGAGGACGACAGCGTCAGCCTGCAACAACTGCTGGCCATCGCCGGTGAGCCCGGACAGGAACTCACTTTTACCTGCGTGCCGCCGGGCATGGGTCAGCAAATGGCACTCGCTGGCAGCGCTCAGCAGGGCTGAGCGCATCGTTGCGCCAGATCAAGACAGGCACGACCGGGCTGTGATTACATAGCCACCAGAGACTGTAGTGGGAGGGCAGACCATGACCCGGATGTTTGACACGGCAGAAGCCTGCGTGGATCACGCCATTGCAACGCTGGGCAAGCGTATCCGCCTGGGCGCACCGCTGGGGCTGGGCAAGCCGGTGCAGCTCATGAACGCCTTCTTCCAGCGCGCAGTCGAGGACCCCGACATCGACTTGCACATCTACACTGCCCTGTCTCTGGAAGTACCCAAACCCTCCAGTCACATTGAGGCGGAGTTGGCTGGCCCCATTGTCGAGAGACTGTTTGGGGACTATGAGCCTCTGGCCTACATGGAAGCCCTGCGTGGCGGCACCATGCCACCCAACATCCAGGTCAGCGAGCTGTATTTCAAGGCGGGTTCGATGAAGGGGCTGCCCTGTGCCCAGCAGAACTATATCTCCAGCAACTACACCCATATCGCCCGGGACATGGCGGCGGCAGGGGTTAACGTGCTGGTACAGCTGGTCGCGGGGCGGGAAACTGATAGCGGGCTGTCTCTTAGCCTCTCCTGCAACCCGGACGTGGCCCTGGACGTTATCCGCCAGCGTCGCGAGGGTGACCAGGAGGGTTTTCTCTGCTTTGCCCAGGTGCACCGGGACCTGCCCTTTATGCGCCACGATGCGGAAGTCCCCGCGTCCCTCTTTGACGGTGTCGTGGAGAATCCCGACTACCACCGCACCCTGTTTGCGGTGCCCAATGCAGCGATACCCGCCGCAGACTACGCCACCGCGCTCAATGTCAGCAGCCTGGTGGTGGACGGGGGCACCCTGCAGATCGGCATCGGTTCGCTGGGCGACGCGGTGGCTCACGCCTGCATCCTGCGCCACCGCCACCACGATGCCTGGCGCGAACTGCTGCAGAACCTGACCCGGATCGACAGCGGCTGTGCCGCCGAGCCCACGGTGTTCAACGAGGGCCTGTACGTTTCTACCGAGATGTTCGTCAACGGCATGATGCATCTGATGGAAGCGGGTGTAGTCAAGCGCCGGGTATTCGACCAGCTGGCCCTGCAGCAGGGCCTGAACGAGGGCGCCATCACCACGGCCATCGACGCGGCGATGCTGGATTACGCCCGCAGCTGCGGCCTGCTGCCGCGCCAGCTCGATAAGAGCGCCCTCGCCGAGTTGCAATACTGGGGCCTGATTCCCGAGGCGCTGGCAATGGCCGGCGACCGCTTGCAGCTGCATGAGCAGGCGCTGGACAACGATATGGATAAGCCCGATACCCGCGCCGCGCTGTTGCGGGCGACAGCGGGCACCGAGCTGCGCCACGGCCGGGTGCTGCACGGCGGCTTCTTCCTCGGGCCAAGAGACTTCTACCAGAAACTGCGCGACCTGGACGAGGCAGGCCACGAGAAAATCTGCATGACCAGCGTGCAGCGCACCAACCAGCTGCTGCTCAACTACCCGCTCTACTGCGCCCAGCGCCGCCACGCCCGCTTCATCAACACCGGCATGATGGTCAGCCTGAGCGGCGCGGTCGCCTCAGACGCGCTGGAAGACGGCACGGTGATCAGTGGCGTTGGCGGCCAGTACAATTTTGTCGCCATGGCCCACGATCTGCCGGGCGCGCGCTCTATCCTGTGCATCCGCGCCACCCGCGGCAAGGGCAAGCACCTGCGCTCTAACATCGTGCCGCACTATGGCCACACCACCATTCCCCGCCACCTGCGGGACATTATCGTCACCGAGTACGGTATCGCGGACCTGCGCGGGCAGTGCGACGCCGAGGTCATCCGCCGCCTGATCGCGATCGCCGACAGCCGCTTCCAGCAGGAGCTCGCAGACTGGGCCATGGAGCACGGCAAATTGCCCGAGGACTATGAAATACCGGCGGCGGCGCGGGACAACACACCCTACCGCATTGCCAGCGCGCTCAGCAGCCACATCGCCGACGGCCTGCTGCCGGCCTACCCCTTCGGCACTCAGCTGACACCGGAGGAGCTGACCCTGAGCGCCAGTCTGAGGCGAATCAAGGCCCTGAGCGAGGAACCCGCGCAGTTCCTCAAGGAAGTCGCCCGCGCCCTGTTGCACCGGGGCGACAAGGAGGCCGCGCGCCCCTGGCTGGAGCGCATTCACCTGATGCACCCGGACAGCAGCAAGGAGTTTATTGTCCAGCAGCTGCTGATGCTGGAACTGGAGGAGCACGGCCTGCTGAAAGTGCGGTAACATCCCCTTACGCCGCCCGGGGGGCAGCGGCTGACAAGGCGCGGGTAGTGTTCGAAGTCATCTGTATCACTTTTGCTTTTTTCTTTGGCCTCGCGGTGCGCCAGGTTGGACTACCGCCACTGGTGGGATTCCTGGCCGCCGGCTTCGCCA
>JBLRXF010000068.1:0-11199 GCA_047920875.1 Haliea sp.
GCTGCAGCGCAGCGCACAGCAGTGGCCGGACGAGACCGCGGTCATCTTCCCGGGGACGGCGCTCAGCTATCGCCAGCTCTACGACAGCGCCGTTGACAAGGCGAGGCTGCTGCAGGGCAGCGGTGTCGCCCAGGGTGACCCTATCGGGCTGCTGATGCCGAACTGCCCGGAGTATCTGGAGTGGCTGTTTGGCATTGCCCTGAGCGGTGCGGTCGCCGTAGCAATCAACGCCCGCTATCGTGCCAGCGAGCTGGCCTATGTCATTGGCAACGCCGATCTGAAACTACTGGTGACTCGCCTGCACGGAGACCAGCCCGCCGACTATGCGCAGCTGCTGGAGGAGGTATTTCCGGAGTTGCGCGCTGCGGCAGCGCCGGCGGAGGGTCTGGCAGCGGCGCCGCTGCTGCGCCGCATCATCACCACCGGTGACCGTCTGCCACCGGACCACGCGCTGTACCTCCAGGCAGCGGAACTGGCGGCCACCGGTCACCGGGTGAGCCTGGAGCAGGTGCAGCGGGTAAGCGCCAGCCTGGCGCTCGCCAGCCCCTGCCTGATGATGTACACCTCCGGTACCACCAGTAACCCCAAGGGCTGCCCGCTCAGCCATGAAATGCTGACCCGGAAAGCGCTTTCGATCGCCCATCGGCTCGGTTTCACCGCGGCCGACCGCCAGTGGAATCCGCTGCCCTTTTTCCACCTCGCATCGATCATGCCGATGTTGGCCACCTTTGCCACCGGCGGCCGCTACATGACCGCGACTCACTTTGAGCCGGAGCAGGCCCTGCTGCAGATCATGCAGGAAGGCGCCACGGTGCTATATCCCGCGTTTCCGACCATCATGTCCGACCTTGTCACCCACCCCCTGTTTGCCGAGCTGGACAAGCGCCAGATCCGTCTGATCAACAATGTGGCGCCACCGGACCGGCTGCGGGAGAACATGAAGCTGCTGCCGCATACTCTGCATATCAGCGCCTACGGACTCACCGAGGCCACGGGCCTGTCCTGCTACAGCGATCCCGCAGACGATGACGAAACCCGGGCCCGGACCATTGGCCCCGCCCTGGCCGGAACCCGGCTGCAAGTGGTGGACCCGGTATCCGGCGCAGCGCTCAGGCCCGGTCAGCGCGGTGAAATGCTGATCCGCGGCTACTCGGTCTTCCCCGGCTACTACAAGGACCCGGAGGCGACTGCCAGTGCCTTCACCGAGGACGGCTGGTTCCGCACCGGCGACATCTGCTCGATGGACGAGCAGGGCCGCGTCAGCTTTCACGGTCGGCTCAAGGACACCTTGAAGGTGGGCGGCGAGAACGTGGCCGCCCTGGAAATCGAGTCTTTCCTCTCCACCCACCCGGCGGTCAAGTTTGTCCAGGTGGTCGGCATCCCGGATCCGCGCCTGCAGGAAGTGGTGGCCGCGTTCATCGAGCTGAATCCCGGCGCCCAGTGCCAGGCCGAAGAGATTGTCGGCTTCTGCCGCGGCAAAATCGCGTCCTTCAAGGTACCCCGACACGTCGAATTCGTCAGCGAGTGGCCCATGTCCGCGACCAAGGTGCAGAAGTTCAGGTTGCGGGATGACCTGGTGCAACGCCTGGGACTCTGACGGCCCGGACCATACCACCCAAGAGTGGTATGGCCTTGATCTCCAGGCCCAAGTAGTATCTATGGCCAGTTTTTGCAGATGGATAGCCCATGGTCATCAATCGCTGGCTCAATTCCGTAGCCAACGCCGGCAAGAACCTGCTGCGCCGCTCCACTCGCGACAGGAACAGCATCGCCGCCCTGTGCAGCGAACTCTACTCAAACAAGGGCGAGGCCCTGGGCATCGCCCTGGCGGATGAAGTGGCGGTCGCCTATGCCAGGCTCACGGACGCACAGAAGGCCGACTTTTTCCACGCCCTCGCTGCGAACTACAAGCCCGATCCAGAGCTGATCAACCGCTGCGCGGCGGAGTATCGGGATACCCTCAGCCTGGAGGCCTACCGGGCGCTGGCGCGCGCGGTCGAGTCGCCGCGACAGACCCTGTTCCGGCGCATCAACATGGCGCCCAAGGGCACCCGCACTGTGGTCAATATGCGCGAGGATCTGCTGGCGCTGCTGCCCGCGGACGATTCCCTGCGGGCCGTGGACGACGACCTGCAACACCTGCTCAGTTCCTGGTTCAACCCCGGCTTCCTGAAGCTGAGCACCCTGGACTGGGAATCGCCGGCGGCGGTACTGGAAAAACTGATCGAGTACGAGGCCGTGCACGAAATGCAGGGCTGGGACGACCTGCGCCGGCGCCTGGATGCCCAGGACCGGCGCTGTTTCGGCTTCTTCCACCCGGCGCTGCCGGATGAGCCCCTGATCTTTGTCGAGGTTGCGCTGGTGGCCTCTGTGTCCAGCTCAGTGCAGAGCATTCTGGCGCCGCAGAACGGCGCAGTTGACCAGGAGCGACTCAGAACCGCGATCTTCTACTCCATCAGCAACTGCCAGCCGGGCCTCCGAGGCATCAGTTTCGGCAACTTCCTGATCAAGCAGGTGGTTATGCGCCTGAAGGAAGAAATGCCGCAACTGACCGAGTTTGCCACGCTGTCACCGATACCGGGCTTCAGAACCTGGCTCAATCGGGTGCTGGTGGATGAACAGCAGACCCTACTGAACGCCCAGGAAACAGCATTGCTGACTGCGCTGGACTCACCCCACTGGCATCAGGATGACAGTCTCAGCGCCCGGCTGCAGCCACTGCTGATGCGGCTCTGCGCGCGCTACCTGCTGCGGGAAAAACGCGGCAGCGCACCGCTGGACCCGGTGGCGCGTTTCCACCTGGGCAACGGTGCCAGCGTCGCCCGCATCAACTGGCTTGGGGACATTTCACCGAAAGGTCTGTCCCAGTCGGCAGGACTGCTGGTGAACTATGCGTACGACCTGGACGAGGTGGAAGAGCACCACGAGGCGTTCCTCAATCGCGGCGAGATAGCCAGCGCAGCCGGGGTGCGCAAGCTGCTGGTTAATCCAGGCTGAGAGCGGGCGGAAACAGCGGCTTCCCGATCAGTCTGGCGCAGTCTGGTGACGGATACCGAACTCGGCCGCAATACTGCTGATCTCCTCGATCTCATCCTCGCTGACCCGGCCATCGGCCCGGGCGATGGCGTACAGCGATTCCAGGAAATGGGCCTTGCGCTGCGCCAGCAGTGCACCGTGCTCGGGGCTGAGATCCACTAGGCCCAGCGAGCGGCTCTGCATCATCGACAGCTCCATGATGAACTCCACCTCGGAGGGCTCAAGATGCGCCACATCATGCAGAATGCGCCGCATTTCCAGGCGCTCGCTGTCGGTCACCACGTTGTCGGCATAGGCCACCCTGGCCAGGGCGAAGGAAAACGATGCCAGATAGCTGGCGGCACCCGGCTCGTGCTTGCCCAGCAAGTTCAGCATGCGGCTGGCACCTTCCGAAACAGCCGCGCCCAGGGGCTTCATATAGCCGTCTTCCAGGTGCAGGATACGGTCCGCGATATCCAGGATGCGATTGTCGTGGGTCACCAGCACCACTGCCGCTCCGTCCTCCCGGGCCAGCTCCTGTATCAGTTCCACCACATCGCGGCCGGACTGCTTGTCCAGTGAGGCCGTGGGCTCGTCCGCGAGGATGACCCGGGGACGATTGACCAGCGCGCGGGCGATTCCCGCGCGCTGTTTCTGGCCGCCGGAGAGCTCCCCTGGATGCTTATGGATGTGTTCGCCCAAGCCGACGCGATCCAGCACATCTACAATGCGCTAGCGGGCATTCCTGTGTCCGGCAGGATCCAGCTTCAGGCCCATCTGCACATTTTGGCCAATGGTCAGACTCTCGAGCAGATTGTGGGACTGGAAGATGTAGCCAATCTGGCGCCGCACCTTCACCAGGATGCGCTCCCGCGCCCGGTTCAGCTCGTGCCCCAGAACTTTCACGCTACCCTGCTGGGCCGAGCGCAGCGCACCCATCAGGGTAAGCAGCGTGGTCTTGCCCGAGCCTGACGGACCGGTAAGAATCACCACCTCTCCAGCCCGGACATGGGCGTTGATGTCGAACAGAATCTGCTTCTTCAGCGCGCCCTTGCCGTAGATATAAGACACAGCCTCCAGCGCTACAGGCAGTTCGTCGCTCATCAGAACACCTCCGCCGGATCGATGGTGCGCAGTTTGCGCAGGGCCAGAAGGCCCGAAGCGGCACACATGAACAGTGTCAGCAGGAACAGGAACCCCGCCGAGCGCTGGTCCATTGCCAGGGGCAGGCCGGTCGCTTCCGCCGCCTTGCCAAACACGAGAATGGAGATGGCGATCCCCGGGATAAAGCCCAGCACTGCCAGCACCACAGATTGCTGCAGAACCACACCTCGCAGATAGCCGTGGGTGTAGCCCATCGCTTTCAGGGTAGCGTACTCGCCAACGTGATCCTGCACATCGGCAAACAGAATCTGGTAAACAATAATGAAGCCCACCACCAGGCCCATAATGGCTCCGAAGGTGAACATGTAGCCGACCGGCGTGGTCTTGCTCCAGTGGTTGATCTCCTGGGCCTTGAATTCTTCCCGCGTAAGCACCCTGACATCCTCGGGAACACCCGCGATCAGCGCCTGCTGCACCGCCTGCAAATCTGCATCGGCATCGAGGTGAATCAGACCGATATCGATCGCCGATTTGTCGCGTTTGGGGAAAGCGCGCAGAAAGTTGAGGTCAGAGGTGATGACGCCGCCATCCAGTCCGAAGGAGGTTCCCAGGGAATAGAGGCCGGCCAATATCGGCATGCGGTCGTTGATGTCCACCTCGTAGGGACCCTTGCTGTCGAACAGTGCGGCCACCGGCCCGTACTCAGGCCGACCCCGCTGGTCGAAGATAATGCGGTCGGGCAACTTGATCAGGTCGTGCTGCTCCAGGGTCAGCAAGCGGGCGAAGCCCCGATCCGAAGGATTGAAGCCAACAACAAAAATATTGCGGGCGCTGGTGCGATCCGCAGGATTGCGCCAGCTGCCCTGCTGGGTGTACACCGGCGTGACGCCTGTGACGCCTTTGAATCCAGGCACCTGATAGAGCCGACTTCGGGGAAACTGCTTGGTCGACACAAGGTAGGTCGTCTTCGGGCTGACCATCACCAGTTCGTAATCCATGCCGCTGTGGTAGCGCACGGCACTCACAGACAGCGCCTCGCTGAACTCCAGCTGTACGGTGATCAGGATCACCGCGAAGGCAATACCGACGATGGCCGCCAGCAGCCGCAGCTTCTGATGCTTCAGCTGCAGCCAGCCGAGCGGGAGCAGACGCGACATCAGCTCTCGATCTCCACCTCGACCTGCATATTGGTCAATCCAGCCACGCTCTTGCTGTTGTCCAGCAAGATAAAGACTTCCACCACCCGGGCGTCGGTCTTGGCGATGGGATCCGTGCCCAGCACATCCATGCGGCCCACCTTCAAGGCGATACGCTCCACCTTGCCTCTGACTCCGTCACCCAGGGCAGCACCCTTTACCGTCGCTGCCTGGCCGACCCGCACCCTGCTGATATCGGTTTCATAAACCTCGGCCACCGCGTACATGCGATCCGTCTGGGCAAGCTCCAGGATGCCATCGGGCCCGACGCTTTCTCCCGGGTAGCTGTGCACTTCCAGCACCTGGGCGCGCAGCGGTGCACGCACAACCGACAGCTCAAGTCGCGCCTGGGCAGCAGACAGGTCGGCCCGGGCGATGTTCAGCTCCATGGTGGCGGCATCCAGCTGGGTCCTGCTGGTTGCCGAGGTCTTGGCGAGATCCTGTTGCCGGGTCATCTCCCGCTGGGCATTGTCCAGAATGGCCTCCAGCCGCGCCACCTCGGCGCGTCGCAGCTGGTAGCTGTCCAGATAGGCAACAATCTGGTCCTGCTCTACCCAATCACCCTCCGCCACCGAAAGTTCCTTGATAACCGAGCCAGACATGCCGACACCTGAGGGACCGGAGAGTCGAATTACGCCATTGAAGGGTTCCAGGCGACCGAGGCTGGAGACGTTACGCTCCTCGGCGGCAATGGTGCCGCTCAGCAGCAGCGACAGGCAAAGCGTCAGTAAGAAAGTTCTCGCCATGACAGGGTCCTTTTATCGTTTATCGGCTGGCAGTTACAGGCTCGAGGCGAGATTCATGCGCAAATTCATCCAGAGCCAGCACCCATCTGCGTGGTGTGCTCCTGAGCGGCACCGAAACTGTTCAGCAAGCGCCGAATCTGCTTCACATTGGCTTCATACCAGATGTCGGCGTGGGCCCGCAGGTTGCGCACATAGCCTGGCGTGGTTTCATCCAGCTTCATCAGGGACCGCGGCAGCGTACCGTCAACGCGGAGGTAACGGTCTCCCAGCAACTGCTGGCACTGATGTGCACTGACTGCTGAGCTGGCACTGAGCATATGATCGAGCAAGCCGTTGGTGACCCAGCCGATGATGCCCCAGTCACGGGATGCTCTGCCAATCTTGTCCTGCTGCTGCTGCGACATATCGTGAACAGGTCGCCCGGTGCCCATGGACAGCATCCAGATCTGGTCAATGGTATACCCCATCGCCAGCGCTTCGGATATCGCGCAGAGACTGGGATCGTTGATGGCCAGCGCGCCATCAATCAGCCAGCGGCTGTAATTGTCGGTCGTGGGAACAGGCGGATACAGGGTCGGCGCCGCCGTCGCTGCGTCGCAGATTTCCGCGAGCGTCGGGTTGTAGCTGGCATCGTGACCGCGACGATTCTTGAAGGTCACCAGTTCGCGATTGATGAAATCATAGGCAATGATCAGCAGGTGCTTGTCGGCGATATCATTGATACGCACGCCGGCCAGCACTTCCTCCAGGTACTGTCGCTTGTTGACGCCGTCGTATTTGGGCTGGTTCTGCATCCGCCCCAGCACCTTGTCCCAGACAGACTTGTCAAAGATGCGCGACATGTTATCCGAGGAGTAGCTGGTCTTGGCCAGAACCTCGACAGAACCGCCGCCCATGGCACAGTAGGCGGCGATCAGGGCGCCCGTGCTGACACCGGCGAAGAAGTCAAAGGTGCCGCGGATATCTATCCTGCCCTCCTGCTCCAGCAGGTACAGGACATTGACAGGTATCACGCCGCGCGCGCCGCCACCGTCTACGGAAAGAATCAGTATCGGGTCTGTGGTCACTGCCAACTGCTCTGGCCTCTGGTTGCCGTGCAAAATTTATTATCGGCGCCGTTTACCGGCTTATCTGCTACCGCACTACAGTAGGATAGACACAGGTTCGTAAAAAACAAGCCGCATGGGATCAGGGCAGCTGATCATCCTGCCCGGCATCGCCCTTGACCGGTATCATCAGGTCTTCCTTGCTGACGCCCATCAGCAGCAGGATGTTCGAGGCCATGTAGATTGAAGAGTAGGTGCCCACGGTGATGCCCACCAACAGGGCGACGGCGAAGCCGAGGATCATGTCGCCGCCAAATACCGCGAGAGAGACCAGCACCATGACCGTTGTCAGGGAGGTGATCGTGGTTCGCCCCAGCGTTTCGGTCAACGAGATATTCACCACCTCCAGCGGGGTCACGCCGCGCAGCTTGCGAAAGTTCTCGCGAATGCGGTCATAGACCACGATGGTGTCATTGAGCGAGTAGCCGATCACCGCCAGCACGGCAGCGAGCACCGTCAGGTCAAACTCCATCCCGGTAACCGAGAAGAATCCGAGGGTGATAATCACATCGTGAATCAGCGCTGTCACGGCGCTGAGCGCAAACTTGAACTGGAAGCGGAAGGCGATGTAGACCATGATCAGGCCCAGAGCCAGCAACATGGCGAGGCCGCCCTGCTCGCGCAGTTCGTCGCCCACCTGGGGCCCAACGAACTCCACCCGGCGCAGTTCGACGGTGCTGTCGACCTTGTCCTGCAGGGTCCCCAGCAGGGCCTGTCCGGCCGATTCCGAATGCCCCTGGGGCAATCGTATCAGAACATCGCGATCCGTCCCGAAGGCCACCACGATGGCGCCGGGATAGCCCCCTGCGTCCAGATCCGCACGGATCTGCTTCAAATCTGCAGTCGCACCGTAATGCACTTCGACCAGCGTGCCGCCGGTGAAATCCAATCCCCAGTTGAGCTGTCGGGTAACAAAAGAGCCGATGGAGGTCACCAGCATCAATAGCGAGAACACCAGCGCCAGCCTGCGCCAGCCCATAAAATTGATGGTTTTCATTGATTAACTGCACCTGTGTCATGTGATGTCAGCGCGTACCGCCCCCAGCGTCAGGTGCCGCCCCCAAGGGAAAGACATCAGACGTCATGGGACGCTAGCGGATTGAAAAACAGCTCAGGTGAGTCTTGGGGGTGCCTGGGGCAGGACGGGATAGCTGCTGATGCGAACGCGGGCCGCCGCGGGTCTGTCGATAACAGCCAGGGTTGGGGCGCTGCGGAAAACGAGACCGGGTGCGCTGCTGGCCGACGCCGCACAGGCATCATCGCCCGAGGACCCGTCTCCAGCACCCACCAGAAAAGGCGGTGAACAATCACCCAGCTGCTTGAATTCGCCGCCCTGAAATGCCGGCGCATTCCAGGCGGCAGACCACACCAGCAGATTGCCGATCAACAGCAGGCAAAGCGCCAGCTGCGAAAGGGTCCGGGTTGGATGGACGGGTGTCATGGTGGGGTCCTGGAGGGATGCGCGATTCACGTGGCCTATTGATAGCACAAGGCGATGGGTGGCGGAAGCCGGAATAGTGCCACGGCAGTTTGCAGCCAGCTTTTCTGCCAGCTGCCCGTACCTGTTAGGGAATCCAAGCAAACAAGAGTCGGCACGAAGGTAACGACAGCGCTGGTTCACAGCCGTGCAGTGACCGTGCTAGTTTGCCTCGGCAGGTGGTACTCACGCCATGTCCGGGTAGATTGTTGATCTGCGTACTTGTGCCGAAGATTATCAGAGAGGTAGATCCCATTGACCTACTACATTACCAAAGTCGCGATAACCGCAGTCCTGGTGGTGCTGATTGCGGAAATTTCCAAGCGCAGTTCGTTTATCGGGGCGGTTCTTGCGTCAGTGCCGTTGACCTCCGTGCTGGCTATGCTCTGGCTTTACCTGGACACGGGAGACGCCGGCAGGGTGGCGGAGCTTGCAAGCAGCGTGTTCTGGCTGGTTCTGCCATCATTGGCCCTGTTTGTTGCGCTGCCTGTTTTCCTGGCCCAAGGGATAGGTTTCTACCTCAGCCTTGGAGTCTCCATTGCCATCACAGCTGTGTGCTACGGCTTGATGACGATGATTCTCCGGTATTTCGGCGCAGGGCTTTGAAACCTGGGTAGCGGATGGGTTCAGCAATGTGGCCCTATCGCGCGGGGACAGCTGTAAGTGTCGGGGATAGTCGCTCGTGGCAGGAATGAAAGCGTCCAGAACCTCTCCCCGACCGTGTGCTCTATCGATATCCCACACATCGCGCAGCAATCCAGCATGGGTCTGATAGCGCGACTCGGGGTCCTTGCTCAGCAGACAGTGGATGACCGCAGCCAGGGCCGGGTTGGCAGTTGGACAAAAATCCAGGAGATCAGGGACGGGTAGCGCAAGGTGCGCATGGGCCGCTTCCGCCGCATACCTGCCGGCAAAGGGAGCATGCCCACACAGCGCTTCGTACAGCGTGGCGCCAAGACCGTAGAAATCCGCTCGATAGTCCACTCTTCGAGCCATGCGACCCGTCTGTTCAGACGCAAGATACGCCATGTTGTCCGGCAATACAGCCTGATGATCAAGCAAGCGCTCACCTGAGCTGGCCTCCACTGCGGTCTCGAAACCGGTAAGCAACACCCTGTTCGGGCGTTCTCCCGCGCTCAACTCGCTATTCAGCAACACATGTTCAGGGGTTACCGCGCAGTGAATGACATTCCGGCTGTGCAGCGCCAGACTCTTCAGCAGCGCCACGGTCTCGTTATTCTACTCACAGCTGTTGCTGTCCTCTATCGCTACCTTGGTACCTCCACATACGAGACCAGGCGTAATCCACATAGATTGCCCAACACCTGATTGGATGCAATCGCAACGAGCGCTCGATTACCAGCCGACATCGTTGAATCCCGCCGGACCTCGGTTTCTGCTGGGAGGATTCGGGGGACCCCAACTGCCAGTAAAACCAAGCGGCCCATCCGCGCGCGAATTCCCGAATAAGCACATGTACGTAATATTGTCCCGTACAACTTTAGGTACCTGTGCTATTTCCGCGCAGCGAGATAACGAACCCGTACATACCAGCCCAAGAGATCGCTCATCCTGTGGACTGCAGCTAGCTGGCAGCCAGATTTCAGAACCATCTTCAGACCTTGGGCAAGACAGGCATCTTGTAGAGGGGCGAGAGATGCTAACCTGCCGTGACAGGGATCAGCGCCAGTAGTGGCAAAGTCAAGTACTGGTACGTAATTCTGTACCTTTCTATGGCTTCGTCCGCGCCAGACCCTAAAGGAGTGGATGAAGGCCTCACATCCTGGCTAGAGCCAATCTGAAGACTCTCACATCGATTCAGGCCTGCAGCAACCGCCGTTGCAACAAGGATTGCATGTCTCTACGTCCATCGGCGATCACCATGACGTAAACCTTCTCGCCTATGACCCGGTAAATGATGCGATAGGGTTTAAAATATATCTCACGATACTCACGAAGCCCGACCGCCAGCAGTTCTTTTGGACAGCCCCCTCGTTCCGGGTTTTCTGTTCGCGTCGACAAACCGCTCTCGATTTGATCGAGCACGTAGTCTGCTTTTCCTGGTGCGTCGCGAGGGTCTATGTAGTGATACAACTCCTCCAGGTCCCGGGACGCATCGTCGGTCAGGAATACCTGAAAGCTCATTCGCTACTCTTGTTACCGTCCCGAAGCCGCTGAATGACATCCCCGACCGGACTAACCTTGCCTTCCTCAATCTGGCGGGTGCCCAGTGCAAGCATCTTCAGAAGCGCCATGGGCTCTTCATCATTAACGGGGGACACCGGTATTCATTAAACTGATTTTGCGAAGATCGTTTAATGGAGAGAACACCGATGTCCCACGCAGGAAACATTCTAGGTATATCTGAGCTAGAGGTCGAGCGGGTCGACCGAGATAAAGGCATTGAGGTCTATGCCAGGCCCACCAAACGGCCGCCGTGCATCTATTGCCAGCACAGCGGGGTGAAGATCAAGGCGACCTATCAGCGCACGATCAAGCATACCCGCTTTGGCAATCAGGTGATGACGCTTCACCTAACGTCCCCCAAGTACCAC
>JBLRXF010000069.1:0-11189 GCA_047920875.1 Haliea sp.
CGGCCAGTTCAGCGGCAAGGATGCGCTGGCTCTCGGCGAGCGCGTGGAAGGCGGCGTTGCGTTCGAGTAAGTGAATGTAGCCCTCGGAATGGTGGCGTATTCTGGCTACCAGTTCGATCCTGTCAGGCAGCTTGACCAAATAATCGTTGGCGCCGCGAGCGAAAGACTCCGCCTTGATGACCGGATCCTCCTGACTGGAAAGCACAATTGCCGGAACATGTTTCAGGATGTCGTTTGTCTTGTAGATTTCAACCAGCGACAATCCGTCGATACCCGGCATCACCAGGTCCTGCAGGATCACCGTGGGTCGAAACTCCTCGGCGACAGCGACGGCTTCCTCGGGATTCTGACAGTATTTGAATTCTATCCCCTCTTCCCCCTGCACCATCCTCCGCACCGCTTCACCGACCATGCGTTGATCGTCAACCAGCAAAACGCGCACACCGCGGGAAGTCCCCTCAGGATTCAGGATGGACATGTCTTTCATTCTCACTACTCACTGTATGTGTTGAATCAAGTAATCACCGATTGCATCGGGATTCGCGGTCATGGCCGACGCCTGGATAGCTTCGGCAGCACGGGGCATGCCGTAAACAACGCAGCTATCCGCTGACTGGCTGATAGTAAACAAACCAGCCTGCCGCATGCGCAGCAAACCCTGAGCGCCGTCACGCCCCATTCCGGTTAGCAGGACCCCTACGCTACCTCGGCGTGCCACATCGGCTGCGCTGCCGAAGAGAAGATCTATCGACGGGCGATAATAGGAGCCGCCGGCCTGGTCTGTCGCAGACAGACGATCAGGCCCAAGCAGCTGCGCATGGTGCCTGGAGTCCAGCAGGTAGACCTGTCCAGCCTTGAGGCTGGTTTCACCCGCCGTCAGTTGTATCGGCAGCCTGGACGCAGTCGCCAACCAGTCGCCCAGCCCGTTTACAAACTCGGGGTCGATATGCTGCGCCACGACAACCGCAGCATTAAAATGACTGGGCAGCATGCGAAGAATCTGGTGGATTGCCGCGGGACCGCCAGTTGAGGCTCCCAGCAGTACCAGGCGCGGTGCCACCAAGGCAGTCGATTTAAGGTCGACACCACTCGCTACCGCCTTGTTGACCCTGGCGCTCCGCTCGGGCGAACGCCCCACAAGGCTTCTGATTTTTTGGCGCAAGGCTTCGCCATCATCAGACACGCGGCTGTCGCCAACCACGGGCGTGGTCGTCACATCGAGGGCCCCGTAGCCCATTGCCTCGTAGACCATGTTTAAATGCCCGTCTATGGTCGACGTCACGATGAGCACAGCACACGGGGCATCAATCATGATCCGCCGGGTAGCTTCCACGCCGTTCATGTTCGGCATGACCAGATCCATGAGTACGATGTCAGGGCGGTCTTCCATGCACCTCTGTACCGCTTCCACGCCGTCTGCCGCATCCCAGACAACCTCAAGGTCTGGCTGATTTTGCAGCACGCGCCTCAACACGCGGCTGGCAAGCAGCACATCGTTGACTATGCCTATGCGAATGGCCATGCCGATTCTATCGCTCCGGTTCGCCAATCAAGTCGTGAACGGCGTCTATCAGCTCGGTATCGGAGAAACCGCCCTTGGTCACGTAATGATTCGCTCCCACCTCCAGCCCGCGCATCCGATCCTCTTCCCGGTCTTTGTAGGAGACGATGATGATTGGCACATCCTGCCTCGGACCCTCGCTGCGTATACGCTTGACCAGTTCAATTCCCGTCATGCGCGGCATGTCCACATCGGTGATCACCAGGTCGTAAGCTGACAACCGCACAGCGCTCCAGGCTTCAAGGCCGTCAACAGCCACATCGACCTCATAACCGGCGTTTTCAAGCATCTGCCGCTCGGCCTCCCGGACGGTCAGGGAGTCATCGACTACCAGCAGGCGTTTGACGGAACGGGTGCTCTCCAGATCGGTGATACGCCGGCTGCGCATGCGACCACTACTGATAAGCGTATCCATGGAACGCCGAAGCTCATCCGCATCGAGAATGAGCACAATATCGCCCTCTTCGTTGGTCGAGACGGCGGCCACATCCGGCACGTCTCCCAGGCGCCGATCCAGAGGCCTGACAAGAAGCTTCTGCTCGTCCAGCAGTTTGTCAACCAGCAGGCCATAGTGGCGGCCACCTTCTTGAAAGACGACCACAGACAACCAGGATTGCTCCTGTTCGCACTCCTCCAGTTCGAGAATCTCCGTTGCCGGTATCAGGGCAACCCGGTTGCCATCACGCTCAAAATAGGCGCGGCCTTCTATGGTACTGACCTCGGATGGCAACACCTCGGCGGCATACTCGATCTGGGCCACCTGAACAGCATAGATATGCCCACCAATAGACAGCGAAAGCACTCTGACGACAGAGCGTGTCAAAGGCAGCTCGAGATCGAAGCGCGTACCTCGCCCACGCTCACTGCTCAGGACTATGCTGCCACCGGCTTCCTGCACCATGCTGCGAACCGCATCAAGCCCAACGCCGCGGCCGGATATTTCGGTGACCTTGGGGGCTGTGGAGAACCCTGGCAAGAACAGGAATTCAAATACTTCCTCCTGGCTCAACTCCAGCACCCTGGCCTCTTGCTCGAGGCCGCGGCTGATAATACCGTGCCGAACCTTGTCAACGTCGACACCGCCACCGTCGTCACTCACCACAACGCGCAGGCGCCCTGCCTGATGATAGGCTTCGATCAGCAGCTGGGCCTCCTCAGCCTTGCCAGCGCCCGCACGCTGCTCGGGTGGCTCTATGCCGTGATCGAGAGCGTTGCGCACAATGTGGTTAAGCGCGCTATCCAGGCGATCAAGCACTTCCCGGTCGATCATTGTCGCCTCGCCGCGCAGGGTCAGCCGACAGCGCTTGCCGAGATCCCGCGACAGATCCCGCACCAGCCGTGGATAGCCGCGCAGAATACTGGCAAATGGCAGCATGCGACCGGCCACCACTTCACGGGAAAGCCGATTGGACAGAGAGGCGAAACGTCGTGAAAAGAGATCCAGCCGCTCCTCGTGTTCAGCAACGGATTGCTTGCAGGCCTCGAGCTGCTGCACTGCAATCGGTGCAAGCGTGGCCAGCTTCACCACATCCTTGCCGGACGCAACAACGGCACGGATCGAATTCAAGGTCTTTTGCAGCTCACGCTGCGTTATCCGCAATGAAGACAAGTCGTCTGTCATGCTCTCAACGCGACTTGACTCGACCATCGCTTCACCCGCCAACCCGGCAAAGCGCTCCAGAGCCTCGGCAGTAATCCGAATGGAGCGCCCCTCGGCGGGGGCAGGCTTGACCGGCTCAGCCGGCGCCACAGGGGCAGGAACGGCCTCGGCTAACGCTTCGTCCGTGGCGAGCCCCTGCGCCAGCGGGCGCGCCTCAGGCGCGGCAGCCGGTGGCTGCGGCTCAGGCGCCGGTTTCGACTCGGCAGCGCCTATTTCCCCGAGCCGAACTGAATCGAGCTGCGCAAGAAGTTCACTGACCAGCGCTTCCTGTTCATCGAGCGCGGCCCCGCCTTCGGAGAAGGCTTTGATGAAATCCGTCATCTCAAGCAGCACGTCCACTGCAGCAGGGGCCAGCACAAGCTCGCCGCGCTGCGCTGCGACAAAGATGTCCTCGGCAATGTGGGTCAACTTGACTATCGGGTCTATGCCCATGATCCGCGCGGCGCCCTTCATCGAGTGTGCTGCCCGCATCAGCTGCTCCAGCACGGGCGCAGGATCAGCCGTTGACTCTATCGCAACCAGCCCCTCAGACAGCTGGCCAAGCTGGGTCTCTGCTTCCTCGCGAAAAAGCTCCAGCATCGCGTCATCTGAAAAATCCCCTGGGTCACTCATTGGCAAAGATCACTCAATGAGTACATCAACAAATCCTCGTCGAGAATGGCCAGATCCTTGCCGGCGCAGCGAACCATCCCGGAGGTATAACAGGGTACTGCCTTCTCCACCGAAACGGGCGGGCTCGAAATGCTGTTCACATCGACGGCAAGCAGATTGTCAACCTCATCTGCCAGGAAGGCATAACAACCGGCCTGGTCAAGAATCAGGATCATCCGCGGGATCCCGATGTCCTTTGGCGCAGGACCGCAGCCAAGCAGAACCCTGAGATCAACACAGGGATGCACCTCACCACGGACATTTACCAGCCCCTGAAAACCTCTCTTCAGCCTGTGGGGAACGGGGTGAACAGGGGATGGATGCACTATCTCACGCACCCGCTCGGTAGAAAGACAAAACCAGTCCACTCCCAACCTGAACACCAGTAGCGACCGTGTCTGCACGACCGGGGCATCAGCAAGCGCGTACTCGCTCCAGTTGATTGAATCCTGGAAGGCTTCTGACACCTCGCGATCAAGCACGCGCCGTCCAAGCGCGGTGTACACCGGACAGTTGTAGCAATGGTCCAGAGTGCGCAACTCGGCACAGCTGCGGTCGCCCCAGATTCCAATAAGGTTTCTGCATTCTCCGGAAGCGCGCAGTGCTTCGGTGTCATTGCTCATCGCGGACCGCCGGAAGCCTGGTCAATTTCCGCTGCATGGTTGCCATCCCCTGACGGTTGCCTGCAGCACTGTAAAGAAGTAATAGCTGTTCGATGCTTTGCCTGTCCGCGGCGTCCAGGTAGATGGCTTTCTCAAAACAGGCAATTGCCGCTTGACGATCGCCCGTTGCATTAAGAACGAAGGCGAGCAAAGAATAGGCCCTGCCTGAATCGGGCTCGCGTTCAAGAACAGCCAGCAGACGCTCCCTGGCCTCCTCGTAACGACCCGAATCCGCCAGGGCCGTAATCAGCTCAAGCTCTGGGGCCGCGGTTGACCCGGCCAGACGGCTGGCATGGGTTTTGGGCGTCACAGGGCCCGCGAGCTGTGCCTGGCCGGCGCTGGGATCTGGTCTTCGCCCGACGCTCTTGCGCGCCGGTTCAGCCGCATTTTTGCGCCGGCGATGGCCTGGCGCTGCAGCAAGGCGCTTTTGCGCAGGGTCATTTATCAGGAAGGCAAAGTTCCCGGGGTCACCATGGCTGCGCTCACCCTCAGCCAGCAAAAACCCTGCCTCTGCGTGACCAACAATCAGCAGGGCGCCGGGCGTGGAGACTCCTCGGAGCGCCTGCAACAGTCGCTGTCGCGATTCCGGTGTCAGGTAAATCATCAAATTTCGACAGAGGACGACGTGAAAGTGATCGCCGGGATAATACTCGGCAATTTCCAGCGCATTGCCATGGACAAAATGCACGCAGTCCTTGACCAGGGACTTGATGGCATAGCTCCCATCCGGATGCCGCTCGAAGTACCGCTGCCGCAACTGTGGGCTGACATGGCGCATCCTGCTTTCCGAGTAGCTGCCAGCCTGCGAGTCCCTGATGCCAGCCGCACTGATGTCCAGTGCTTCTATACAGATATGTTCAGCCTGCAGGCCTGCTTCCAGCAGGGTGATTGCAACGGAGTACGGCTCTTCCCCGTTTGCCGATGGCGCGCTGAGGACACGCAGAGGTGCAGAAGCGCTCGCAGCCTTGCCCGCAATAAGCTCAAAAGGTTTCACATCGCGAAAAAAACAGCTTTCCCTGACCAGCAGCTCATCAAGCAGCCGCTGCGCTTCACCATGATCCGCTTCGAGGCGTTTTGAATAGTTGTCCTGGTCGGTAAGGTCGAGCAGCGACATGCGTTTGCGTAGGGCAAAATCCAGCTGCGGCTCGCTGAGAAAAGTGTGATTGGCTCCAATCTGGCTCAAAAGGCGCTGCACCGCAGTATTGACCAGGCTCATGCCAACGCCTCGGGAAACAATGCCGAGTCGAGAGACTCCGGGAACAGATTTTCCGCTTGCACGAGCTGCACCCAGCGCCCGTTGTGCACCAGCACCGAACCCAGCCCCATGTCAGGCCTGGACGCCACGTTGGCGCTCTGCAGGCTCGAGGAATCCACGTTAATGGTATCCGTCGCTTCTGCTACCAGCAGGCCAAGCAGGTGAGTCGCAGCAGATTTTCTGTACTTTACGATCAGAATACGCGAGCTCAGCTTGCGCAGGCAGGGCTGCCCTGTATAAAGCGCGGCGAGATCCACCACCGGCAATGCCTTGCCCATGTAATCGAGAATTCCTGCGACAGCGACATCGGCTCCGGGTATCTTGCGCAAGGTGACGGGCGGCAAAACCTTCTCCACCGTTGTGGCCTCTATTGCGTAGAGATCACCCGCGACGGTAAAAGTGAGAAGTAGCATCAGCCCCTGCCGCTCAACTGGCCTTGAACCGAATGACTTCGGAGCGCAGGGCTTCAATGGCCTCCAATAGCTGCTCCGATGATCTCGACAGCACATGGGACGAGTCCCACGCCGAACCCGCAATATCGCGCAGTTGCAGCATCGCCTGATTGATCTGCGATGCCCCTGTCACCTGCGCCTGCATGCCAGAGTGCGCGGAGGCAAAACGCGGCTCCAGCGTTTCAACACTTTCAATAATAAAACTCAGCTGCTCCCCAAGCCCCATGGCCTCGCGAACACCGCCCCGAACACGCTCGCCAAAGCGGTCCATTTCCATGACACCGCTTGCCACGGAGCTCTGCATGTCCCTGACGATGGTTTCGATGTCCAGAGTGGCTATTGCAGTCTGATCCGCAAGCCTCCTGATTTCCCGTGCCACAACAGAAAACCCCAGCCCCTGTTCACCGGCCTTTTCGGCTTCGATGGAAGCATTGAGTGACAGCAGGTTGGTTTGATCGGCTATCTTGGAAATGGTCGTAACCACAGCGCCGATATTGTTGGCACGCTCGGCTATGACCTCAAGCTTGGATGAAATCAACTGAGTCGCCTCTGAAAGCGCGTTCATCGTCTGTTCCATTTTAACCAGATCATCGCGGCCCGAGTTGGCGACTTCCGCAGTCGACGCCGTAGCCTCGGACACCTCCTGCATGGTCGCCAGCAGCTCCTGGGACGTCGCGTTGATCTCCGTGATGGAGGCCGCAATCTCGTTGGTCGAGGCCGCAAAGTCCTGGCTGATCGTGTGTTGGCGCATGGCAGCCGACTTGATTTCATTGGAGACGGAATTGAGCTGAACTGAAAATCCCTTGACCTTGGTGATCATTGAGCTCAGTGAGCTGACCATGGCCCCCATGGCCCTGAGCAGAATGCCAACTTCGTCTTTGCGCCCCGAATCAAGTTGCTGAGTCAGATCACCTTCCGCAATGAGTGCCGACGTCCTGGCGGCAGCTACAATCCGACTGATGGGAATTGAAACGGTCCAAATGGATACCAACAGAGCAAGCCCGGCGCCGATGACTATTATGACGACAACCTGGGTAAGGGTTTTCCACAGCGGTGCGAGTATTTCTGCCCTCTCAACCGAGGTAACGAGCAACCAGTCCCCCGCAGGTATCCGCCTGGTGACAAAGTAATGATCCTCCGAGTTGTAAGGGTCGATGCCAGTGAACAGCCGTGCATCCGCGGGATCGAGGTATATCCCTTCAAGCATGGCGGCATAGGGGGTGTCTTCGATCAACGCGCCCCGCAGCTCAGGATGCTTGGTGGAACTGATTACGCGGCCCCTGGCGCTCACCAGTAAAAAAGACTCGGTAGTAAAAGTACGCAATTCGTCGAGAAAGCCATCAATATCGTTTAACGCGCGATCAACCCCCGCTACACCACTGAACTCACCTGCAATGACAATGGGGGATGTCTGCTCAACCAGAAACTTGCCCTCGTACAGGTAAGGCTCCGTAACAAGGTATCTGGCTGCCTTCATTTGCTCGCGCGACGGTGGCTCGTAAAGCCGGCTGATGCCGCCAGAGATCTCAACCCCGACTGACTCATCCAGGCCCAGTTGGCGGTTTTTCAAGCCCTGATAATAAAAGCTGCTCTCCATGTCGGCGAGCTCTGTCAGTTCGATTCTACCGCTGCCATCCAGGGCCCGGAAAACATAGGGTATAAAACGCCCTCCGGCGTCGCTGCCGGCTTGTCTCATTTCTTCCTGTGCGACCGCAGCGTCCTGGCTGTCCGCATTCGGCTCGTAGCCAACATACACACCGGTAAACTGCGGGAAACGCTCAATAAGGCCGCGGATCAGCGCCAGCGACCGTTCGCGATCGCCGAACATGCCACGTTCCTGGGCTATCGCCAGCATCTCGGCAGCGTCAGTGGCCTGACGATTTGCGCTGTCAATTTGCTGGGCTACATTGGTAACAACCTCGTCAAGATACAGTTCAATATCGCGAATACGAGCCTCATACATGATGTAGAGGAGAAAAGCGGACACGGCAATGGTTGTCACCAACATCGGTGCACCCGCCGCCAAAAGAAATTTTGTCCGTAAGTTCACGTTTTCCATCCCTGCTCTGTAATCAATGCGCTACCGCTCAAGCGATTTGCTCATGCTAAGTTGGTTGGTTCCGTCAGCGTACTGGTAGTGCATATCGTCCATCATTTCTCTGACCAGCATGATACCCAGCCCTCCCACGGGCCGCTCTTCCAGCGCAAGGTCTGTTGCAGGCGCACACTGGGCCAGAGGGTCGAACTGCCTGCCATTATCGGTAACCGTCATCTGCAAACGGGAGTCTGCGCAGGCAAGCGAGACTGCCACTGTCAGTTCGCCCTCGACACCTGCACCACCGTGCATGTAGACATTGACAATCAGCTCCTCGAGCACAAGCTGCAGTTCGAACATTATCTCCGGGCCAATGTGATGAGACTCACAGAAATCCGCAACAAACTGGTTTATCTGCGCCAGCGAGTCCGGATGCGCCGCGAGTTGAAGTGTCTCTGCGGTCAAGGTCGCCTACCCGTGCTTCAGTGCAGCTGCCAGATCGTCGTGCACCGGAATGATCTGCTTGAATCCGCTTAGCTCAAACACCTCTGCCACCAAGGGCTGCAGGCAGCAAACGGAAAACGAGCCGCCTGCTCTCACCGCCTCCCGCGCTGCCACCAAAAAAGCCCGCAAACCCGCGCTTGAGACATAGCTCAACTCGGTTGCATCCACCACGAAAACGCCCGCACAGCCACTCAGTTCGTCCAGCACACGGGCCTGGAATACTTTCGATGACTCAAAATCCAGCCTTCCCGCTGGCCGCAGTATTTTGGTATCTCCATGAAGCTCTACCGTTATTTCCATTGCTTCCTTCCCCTGTCCAAGTTGGTTTTTTTGGCACCAAAAGCGGCATTTACGCCTGTTTGATCAGTATTTCGACCTTCAAAGCCCCTGAATCGAGGGTTTCACAGCCTGTGGAATCCGCGAGGTTATTAATCAACCTCAGACTGAGTTCAATGAACTCGTCCTCTGCAACCAGCGGGTTGCCAACACCAGGAGGCAGCTCCAGAGACAGTATAAGCTGCCGCTTGGACTCACTGTAGTCGATAGTCAAGCCAAGGGCTTTGCCTGCCACGAGGTCGGGCATCAGAATCTGAATCAGCTCCTCGACCAGCAACTCGGCATTGTGTTTGGCCTTTGGGGGCAACAGGTGCTTGTCACAGAAGCGGCCAATATCCGCGTGCAGGGCAAAAATATCCACGTTGGGCGAATCTATCACCGCCTGGAAAGTGCGGATGCGGTGGATGAACGCCTTGGTTCTGTCCCGCTGCGGATGATCAAAAATCTGGTCCGGCGGGCCTTCCTCGTAAATACGACCCTCATCCATATAGAACACACGGCTGGACACGTCGCGGGCGAAATCCATTTCGTGGGTCACAATCAGCATGGTTAGCCCGCGCTTGGCCAGGTTGCGAATAACTGCCAGCACTTCGCTGACCATCGTGGGATCCAGTGCGGACGTCGGCTCATCAAGGAGCATCACTTCCGGGTCCATCGCCAGACAGCGGGCGATAGCGACCCGCTGCTTCTGCCCCCCTGACAGCTCATGCGGCAGATGGTCCGCCCTGTCCGCAAGCCCTACCATGTGCAAGAGCGCCCTGGCGCGTTCCTCGGCCTCCGCCGGGGACTTTTTAAGCAGCTTGATCGGCCCCAGGGTCAGATTTTCAAGCACCGTGAAATGTGCGAACAAATTGAAGTTCTGAAACACCATGTTCATGCGCTGGCGTATGGCTGGCACGTCGGATGATTGCGTCAGCTCGACATCATCCACGAATATCCTGCCGGATGTTGGCTGTTCCAATAAGTTCAGACAGCGCAGCAGAGTGCTTTTACCGCAGCCGGAGGGCCCAATGATCGATATAACCTCACCCTTGCTGATGGTAGTAGATACGCCCTTCAACACTTCAAGCTCACCAAAGCGCTTGCCAAGATTGTCAATGCGGATCATGCGCGAGCCCTCCGCTGACGACGGGCAATGGGATCGGTGCGCCGCTCTATATACTCCAGTGCCTGCAACATCAGCCATGCAATCAGGAAGTAGAGAATGGCTACCATGACCAGTGGGAAGAATGCGTCAAAGGTCCGGGCACGGATGATGTCACTGGCTTTGGTCAGATCCTGCACCGCCACGTAACCCACGATTGAGGTCATCTTGACCATGGAGATAAACTCTCCCTTGTAGACCGGCAGTATGCGCTGGATGGTTTGGGGCAACACGATGTAGATAAACGTTGCCAGCCGCGTGAAGCCCAGAGACACACCGGCCTCCGTTTGGCCGTCATCAATGCTCTCAACACCGGTGCGAAAGATTTCAGCCACATAGGCAGCAAAGTGCAGCCCGAACGCAATGATCGCCACCAGAACCGGATTGATCTCGACGGATGCAAAGAGAACATAAAAAATGAGCATCAACAGCACCAGCACCGGGATGCCCCGCATGATGGAGATATAGATCCGCGCAGGAATTCGGAGCAGCGCCAGAGAGGACATCCGCATCGCGCAAACTCCCGCACCCAAAGCTGTGCCAAACAAACAGGAGAATATTGAGAGGATAACGGTGATCTTCAGGCCGTCCAGCAGCAGCAAGTAACGATCTTCCAGAATGAGATTGCTGTAAAAACTGCTCTTGACGCTCTCAATAAACCCGACGGGTGCGGAATTCAGCTGTTCCTCGACATTACCCGTAACCCGGTCCTTCCTGACGAAAAAGTAGTTGCCTACGGTAAAGTACGGGTCCGAAAACTGAATACGCTCCTTGCGCTCTTCGGTAATGTACATTGATGAGATGATCACATCCGTCTTGCCGCCAGCCAGAGCCGGCAACAGCGCGCCCCACTCCACGCTGCGCCAGTCCGGGCGCATATCGGCGTACTGCGCAAAACGCACTGCCATCTCTACATCAAAGCCCACGAG